>JAICKM010000113.1 GCA_025927935.1 Chloroflexia bacterium
CGTCAGCGGCTGGACGGATAACTGAGGCGCGCCCGCATCCTCTCGACGCTCGGTGTCCATAGGTTCTCCTGGGGTGTAATCGATCCAGCCGGGTCAGAACGGCCGCGCGATGACATCGAAGTTCGGCGTGAGCGGGAGCACCGCCCTGGCCGGAGGCGGAAAGCCGATACCCAGGGCGGTGCCGAGGGTAATCACTGCGGTATGGGGTTCGCCCGCGTAGGCACGGGCCGCCGCGGTGCCGTCGTGGATCAGCCTGACCGCCACCGCGTAGCCGATCCGGCGGCTTACCTGCTCGGACAGCCAGGCGCCGAGATTCGGAGCGAGCAGGCGTAACTGTGAGTAGGGACCGCCCTGGCGCGCCAACGGCTGGTTGTCGCGGATGTAGGCGGCGAGGCTCGCGACTAGCACCGGGGCCGGGCTGATCTCGAACTCCGCGATCTCACGCCAGATCTCCACGAAGGTTGCCACCATCCGCTCGCCCAGGGCCGCCACCTCCGCGGCGGATAGTTCGGCCCCGGTATCCGCGAACCCGCTAGGGAGGGGGTCCCGGCACTGGACTGTGCGTAGGGCGTCGTGCTTGTACCACGCGATGGCGCGCTTGATGGTGGTTTGCCCGAAGTCGACGACCACGGCGGCAGGAGAGCCGCGGGGTACGCTACGCGCCGCGCCGATGAGCGGCAGGACGGCGGGGTAGTCGCCAACGTGGAGGCCGAGATCGGGCAAACCCGCGCTGCGCAGGCTCTCCGCCGCCCAGCGCCGCACCCGCGCGCCCACATACCCGCTCGCCAGCCCGCCGCCCAGCCACACCTGCGTGATCCCGGCCCAGTGGTCCCAGTAGCTATCGTCCCAGTCGGTGCGCGCCGCGCGGTTCACGGCGTCGCCGCGTTTGAGCGTGAGGATCAGGTAGGCCAGCCGCCGGCCATAGCACTGGGCCACCGCGTCCGCCGCCACCCGGATCTTCAGGTCGCCCGCCCATAGCGCGCGATCCAGCAGGCGCGGGGCATGGCTGCTGTCCGCGAGATCGCCGGGCGTCAGGCCCAGGCGGGCGGCGTCCCGGCGCATCAGGTCCACCAGCGCGCCCGTGGAGAGCAGGTCGAATGCGAGCTGGCCTCGGATGCCGTCCTCCAGCGCGAGACCGGGCAGGTCCATGATGCGCATCCGGTTCAGGCTGGCCGCGGGCGTGAGGTGTTCGGGATCGAGCGGGGCGGGCATTGGGCGGGTTCTCCTAAAAAGGAGAGAACTCAAGGCTTCCTGTTCAATAGCGACAAAATGGTCAAGGCAAGGTAGAACGTGCCGATCACGGCAGCGAAGCCGATAAACATATAGAGGATCACATCATCTAGGCGATCCGCGCGGTGATTGATCATCATGACAAGCGGTATGATGAGTGCTGTCCCGATTCCCAGGCGTAAGACAATACGCCACCGGTTTCTAAGATTACCACCCGGGTCAACCAACGTTTTGCCTCAATTTGTGGGCCGTATGTCGCCTCCTGGCGACATCCGGCCGGGGTGCCGGGCGCTGTCTAGCCGAGCGTATCGTGGACGATAGTCTCGGCTTCGCGGATGATGCGGTCGAGATGCTCCCGGCTCTGGAAGCTTTCAGCATAGACCTTGTAGATGTCCTCGGTGCCGGAGGGGCGGGCGGCGAACCAGCCGTTGGCGGCCACGATCTTCAGGCCGCCGATGGGCGCGTCGTTGCCGGGTGCGCGGGTCAGCCGGGCGGTAATCGGCTCCCCGGCCAGGGTCTGGGCGCGCACGTCCTCCGGCGCGAGCTTGCCCAGGCGGGCCTTCTGCTCCGGGGTGGCCGGGGAGTCGATGCGGGCGTAGAACGGCGTGCCAAGCTGGGCGGTGAGGTCCTGGTAGTGCTCGCCGGGGTCGCGGCCCGTGCGGGCCAGGATCTCCGCGGCCAGCAGGCCCATGATCGGCCCGTCCTTGTCGGTCGTCCAGACGGTGCCGTCGCGGCGCAGGTAGGACGCCCCCGCGCTTTCCTCGCCGCCGAAGCCGAGCGAGCTGTCCAGCAGACCATCCACGAACCACTTGAAGCCCACCGGCACCTCATAGAGCGAGCGCCCGATCAGCCCGGTCACGCGGTCGATCAGGCTGCTGCTGACCACCGTTTTGCCCACCTGCGCCTTGACCGGCCACTCCGGACGGTTCTGGAACAGATACCAGACGGCGACGGCTAAATAATGGTTGGGGTTCATCAGCCCGGCGCTGCGGGTGACGATGCCGTGGCGGTCGGCGTCGGTGTCGTTGCCGAAGGCGATGTCGTAGGAGTCCTTGAGATGGACCAGGTTCGCCATGGCGTAGGGCGATGAGCAGTCCATGCGGATCTTGCCATCGTGATCGACCGGCACGAAGCGGAAGGTCGGATCGACGGCGGTGTTGACCACGGTGAGATTTAGCCCGTAGCGCTCGGCAATCGGCCCCCAGTAGGCCACCGTCGCGCCGCCGAGCGGGTCGGCGCCGATGCTGATGCCGGAGGCGCGGATGGCATCCATGTCGAGGACGCTGTTGAGGTCGTCCACATAGGGGCGGATGAAATCGTACTGGTGCGTGGTGGGCGCGGCGGCGGCGCTCTCATAGGGCACGCGCTGGACGCCGCGATTCTTCTCGGCCAGCAAGGCGTTGGCGCGGTCCTGGATCCAGCGCGTGATTGCGGGGTCGGCGGGGCCACCGGCGGGCGGGTTGTACTTGAAGCCGCCGTCGCGTGGCGGGTTGTGCGAGGGCGTGATGAGGATGCCGTCGGCCAGGCCCGTCTTGCGATCGCGATTGTAAGTCAGGATGGCGTGCGAGACGACCGGGGTGGGCGTGTAGCCGTTGTTCTGGGCCACCAGCACCTCGACGCCGTGCGCGGCCAGCACCTCCAGCGCGGTCTGCTCGGCCGGCTCGGACACGGCGTGGGTGTCTTTGCCCAGGTAGAGCGGGCCGCTGATGCCCTCGCGCTTGCGGTACTCGGCGATGGCCTGGGTGACAGCCAGGATGTGGTCCTCGTTGAACGTGCGGTCGGCTGGGGAGCCGCGGTGCCCGGACGTGCCGAACTGGACGCGCTGTTCCGGGACGGACGGATCGGGATGCAGGTCGTAATACTGGCCGCGCAGTTTGGCGACATCGATCAGCATATCGGGCGGCGCCGGTTTCCCGGCCAGGGGACTGATGTGCTCTTCCACGGTGATCCTCTCCCTTTCTCCAGCAACACGCCGGCCCTGGTCCCGTATCAGATTCCGTGCCGGGCTTTTAGCGACCGGCGCAGGCATCGGTTAAGCGGATGGTTGCGGTGTGCCCCGGTATTAGCCCACCCGATCCGCCTCCACCCCCGTGCCTGCAACCGGCAGCCGGATCGTGAAGGTGCTGCCGCGGCCCTCCTCGGAATCGACGGCGATCTGCCCGCCGTGCAACTCGACCAGGCGGCGCACGATGGTCAAGCCCAGGCCGGTGCCCTGCTCACCGGCGGTACCGGGGCGGCTGGCGTGCTTGAAATGCTGGAACATCTCGGCGACCTGCCCCGCCGGGATGCCGATGCCCGTATCCTGCACCTCCAGCACCACCGCTCCCGGCGCGGACCGCACCCGGATGTGGACCTGTCCGCCCTCCGGCGTGAACTTAATCGCGTTGCCCAGCAGATTACTGATCACCTGATAGAGCCGGTTATAATCGCCGGCCACGGGCGGTTCATCGCCGGCCACGTCCACACTCATCGTGATCGACTTGCCGGCCGCCTTCACGGCCAGTTCCCGGACGGCGGCGCGGGCGACCTCGCTCAGCACCACCGGCGTGATCTCCAACTGCAATTCGCCGGTGTTGATGCGGGCCAGGTCGGACAGATCGTTGCTGAGAACCAGCATTCGCCTAGTCGCCTGGGAGATCGTCTCTAGATAGCGGTGACGATCCACACGGGCCGCGCGTCTCTCGTCCAGCAGGATATCGGTCGCCATGCGGATGGTGGTGATCGGCGAGCGCAAGTCGTGCGAGGTGACGGCCAGAAGTTCGTCTTTGAGGCGGTCAAGCTCCTGGAGCCGCGCGTTGGCGGCCATCAGTTCGGTCTCGGTCTGTTGCAGGGCGGCATGAGACTTTTCGACTTCCAGTAACATGACCGCCAGTTGCCGGTTCGCCTCGCCCAGTTGGATCGTCACTTTCTCCGCCGCTTTTTTCGCATGCAGCAATTCGTCCTCGTAGCGGCGGCGCTGGTACATGGGCATGACAATGCAGTCGTTGACGACCGCCTCCGCGCGCTCGCGGCGGACGGCGTTGGCAAGCACGGGCACATCCTCCCCGTGACGCGAGCGCAACGAGAGATACAGTTCGTCGACCTTGCCCTGCATCTTCAAGAGCGGGAAGAAGTGCGTCTGATGGAAGACACGGCTGCCGGGAGTGAGCAACAGGTCCATACTACGGCCCAGCAAGTCGCCGGGTGTGTAGCCCAGCAAGGTCGCCAGAGTCGCATTGACCAGCAGGATGGTGCCGTCGTCGTCGAACTCCACAAAGCCGCAGGGCGCGGTGTTCAGCAGGTCGTCCATTGCGCGTTGCGCTCCTTCCCCCGGCTCATCCCGCCCGCGTCGCGGCCAGGTATTCGCGGATGGCGCGGATGGTCTCGGCGGGATGGCTCATATGGGGGCAATGGCCGGTGGCTTCCAGCAGGCGGAATGTGCTGCCGGGCAGGTGCCGGTGCACATACTCCCCCACCTCGCGCGGCGCGATGGCGTCTTCGGAACACTGCAAAATGAGCGCGGGAACCCGCGCCTCCGGCAGATCGCCGCGGTTATCAGCAAAGAAGGTGGCCTCGGCGAAGCGGCGGGCCGTCAGCGGATCGGTCGAGCAAAAGCTCTGCTCCAGCTCCCCCGTCAGCTCCGGGTGTTCCGGGTTCTTCATGATCACGGGCGCCAGGAAGTTGGCCCAGCCCAGGTAGTTCTTCTCCATCAGATCAAGCAGGCCCTCAATATCCGCTCGCTCAAATCCGCCCACATAATCGGGGGGGTCGTTGATGTAGCGGGGCGAGGGGCCGATCAAGATAAGCCGGTCAAACAGCGCCGGTTCGCGGATGGACGCCAGCAAGCCGATCATACTGCTGACGGAGTGGCCGACGAAAATCACGTCGTGCAAATCGAGCGCGGCGCAGATGTCGAGCACATCCTGGGCGTAGCCCTCGAGATCGCCATAGCGCTCGGCGCTGTAGGCAGCCCGCTCTGATTGGCCGGACCCGACATAGTCGAAGAGGATCATGCGGTAGTCGTCCTCAAAGGCCGGCGTCACGAACCGCCACATGTGCTGGTCGCAGCCGAACCCGTGCGCGAACAGCATGGGCTGCGTGCCTTTGCCAAAGACTCGCACGTTGTTGCGCGCGAGAATATCCTGCGTCATGGTCTTCCTTTCCTGCAGGCCCCGCCGTAGTGTCCCAGGTCGATCTTAGCCGGCGTTGTGCGGATCTTCGGCCACAGGCATGCCCATGGCATGGTAGCCCTTGTCTACATAGAGCACCGTGCCGCTGATGCCGCTCGCCAGCGGGCTGCTGAGGAAGGCGGCGGCGTTGCCCACCTCGGCGGCGGCCATCGGCTCGGCCAGCGGGCTGTTGGCGGCCACGAACTCGACCATGCGGTCGATCATGCCGATGGCGCTGGCCGCCCGCGAGGCCAGCGGCCCGGCGGAGATGCAGTTGACGCGCACGCCGTGGCGGCGGCCCGCTTCGTAGGCCAGCACACGCACGTCGCTTTCCAGCGCGGCCTTGGCCGAGGACATGCCGCCGCCGTAGCCGGGGATGACCCGCACGCCGGCCATGTAGCTGAGGCAGAGGAAGGCGCCACCGGGGCGCATCAGCGGCGCAAGCTGGCGCACCATGGACACCAGCGAGTAGCTGCTGACGCTGACCGCCGACAAATAGCCCTGGCGGCTGGTGTCAATCAGCGGCTTTTTCACTTCCGGCCCGTTCGCCAGCGAGTGGATGACGATGTCCAGCGGATGCTCGCCGAAGTCCTGCACCAACCGCGCGACCATGCCGGCAATCGAGTAGTCGCCGAGATCCTGGTAGCGCTTGTTGTTCAGCACGTCGGGCGGCACCTCGGCCATCGTGTCGAAAGCGGCATCCAGCGGATAGATCTGCTCGAAGTCGAGCGTGCGCCCGTCGCTCAGCTTGCGCGACTCGTCGAGCGAGCCGCGGTCGATCAGGCGGCGGAAGATGTTGAGGGCGGGCGGCCAGGTCGCCACGGTGATCGTGGCCCCGGCTTCGGCCAGCGCCTTGGCAATCGCAAACCCGTAGCCCGCGTCGTCGGCCACCCCGGCGACCAGGGCACGCTTTCCGGTCAAATCGATGTTCAGCATGACTCCCCCTTGTTCTGGTGCGCTATCCTGGACGTGGCGGCCCGCCCAGGGCCGTGTCCACGCGATTCCGCCTGGCGGGGCCGGTGCACGCCCGCCTATTGTTGGCATATTATACAGCAGGCGGTGCAATATTGATAACGCAGGCGACATTTGCGTGTGTGTGTCACGATTGGGCAGCGCGGCCCGGAGGCTCAAGCCCCCGGCTACGCGAACTAAGGCCGCCTGCGCGGCCTCGCCTCCGTGTAGCTCAGCCCGCGGAGGCGGGCTTCGTTGTGGTAGCCCGCCCGTTGACGGACCGGGCGATCTCGCCGGGGGAGGTACGCCTGGCGGACGCCGCTTTCTCCGTCCTGCGACGGATAGGCGCGGACTCCGACTCGTGTTACACTGGCGGTGAGCGCAACTGCGCGCAGGAGAGATTTCGTATGCATCGCAACGGTGAGCAGCAGTATAACAAGGCTTTTCATGTGCTGGGATGGGCCGGCCCTCGCCGTACTGTGCCCATTAACTGCTTGACATAATATAAAGACCATCAAATAACGATGATCGGCGGCTGTGGGCTTGTACAGGGTCCACGGCCGCTTTTTTGTTGCCTCGCCATGCCCCCTGTATCAGCCTGCCCGCCGGCACAGGGGGATGCCATGACGCTCATTTCGAGTTTGCAGAATCCGCAGGTGAAGCAGATCCGCGCGCTCAGCCGGCGGGGCGAGCGGGAACGCACGGGCTTGTTCTTTGTCGAAAGCCCGCGGGCGGTGATCGAAGCGATCCAGCTTCATGTCCCGCTCGATACGCTGGTGATTGCTCCGGCGCTGCTCAAGAATTGCCGGATGCGGACGCTGGCGCAGGCCCAGCAGCGGGCGGGCGCGCGTTGCCTGGAAGTCACGCCGGAGGTCTTCGAGAGCCTGGTGCTGAAAGAAAACCGCGGTGGGTTGGCCGCCGTGGCCCGGCAGCGCTGGACGGCGCTCGATCAGATCCCGGTGGGCCGGGACCGCTGCTGGATCGCGCTGGAAGGCGTGCAGTATCCCGGCAATCTCGGCACCATCTTGCGCACGTCGGATGCGGCGGGTGGGGCCGGGGTGATCCTGCTGGGGCGCACGGCGGATCCGTTCGACCCGCAGGCCGTGCGGGCCAGCGCCGGAGCCATCTTCGCGCAGCAGTTGGTGCGCACCACCACCGGCGAGTTTGCCGCCTGGCGCCGGCGCCATGCGCTCGTGGTAGTCGGTACTGCGCCCCAGGCCACGACCGACTATCGCCTGGCGACCTACCGGCAGGCGCGAGTGTTGCTGATGGGCAGCGAGGGACAGGGCCTCTCGGCGGAGTTGCAGGGCCTGTGTGATGAACTGGTGCGCATCCCGATGGTGGGGCGCAGCGATTCGCTCAATCTGGCCGTTTCGACGGCTCTGGTGCTCTACGAGATCTTTCGCCGGCAGCGCCCGGTCGCCGCGGAGCGGGCCGAGGTGGGGAGGACTTCCTTAATCGATTCTTAATTTTGGGTCGCGCTTCCTTAACCCGACTCGCGTATACTCGGTATGAGAATGCAGGATACGCGGATCATCTGTGTATCCTGCAAACCGGGTCTGTCTGTTCGTTTGCATTTCGCAAGCATACTCGCGATCCGAGGAAAGCCGCGAGCCTTTGCGAAGGGAAGGACAATACTAATGCAACAATCACACCGCACGCGGAGCCGGCTCCGCATGATCACGGTGCTCCCACTACTGCTGCTGGTGCTGGCGGCCTGTGAGGGGCAAGCGCCCGGTGTGCTCACGCCGGTCGCGCCGACCGTGGCGCCCACGACCGCGGCCTCGCTGCCGCCGGTAGCTACAACCGGGGCCGCGAGCGTCGCGCCCACGGAGGCAGTAGCCACCGCGGCGCCCACGGAGGCGGCCACTGAGACGCCTGCGGCAGCGAGTCCCCCCGCCCCGACGGAGGTGGTGACCGCTGCCCCGACGGAGGTGGCAGCCACCGCAACCCCGCAAAGCGCGGCGGCGGCCCCGGCAGCCACCTGTAGCAGCCCGGCCACCCTGACCCCGGCCCTGACCGAAGGGCCGTATTTCAAAGCCGGGTCGCCCGAACGCACGTCCCTGCTGGAGCCGGGCATGGCCGGCACCAAGCTGGTCCTGACCGGCTACGTCTTGACGGCGGACTGCAAGCCCGTCTCACACGCTCTGATCGAGTTCTGGCAGGCGGATGCTAGCGGGAAGTACGACAACAGCGGCTATACGCTACGCGGCCACCAGTACACGGACGAATCGGGCCGGTACCAACTTGAGACGGTGGTGCCCGGCGAGTATCCGGGGCGCACGGAGCACATCCACGTGAAGGTCCAGGCGCCCAACGGGCCGGTGCTGACCACGCAACTATTCTTCCCCGGCGTGGCCCGCAACAGCAGCGACGGGATCTTTAATTCGAGCCTGGTGCTGCCTGTGCAGGATACCGGCAACGGGCTGACGGCGACCTTCAACTTTGTGGTGCGCGCTGGATAGGCGCGGAAGCGGCGCCCATTTTACTCACGGCTCCGGCGTAGAAATGCGCCGGGGCCGTGGGCTTTGCTCCGTTGCCCCGCGCCTTGACAACGGATGATAGCGGGTGGTAGGATTCGGGCAATTGTAAGCATGATATTAGTGGCGCCCACCGGGCACCGGATGGAGGATGGAATGGCGCGGATTAAGCTGGCGTATATCGGCGGCGGCAGCACGCGGGCGCCGGGCACGGTGGCCTCGTTGATCGACCAAGGGGCGAACTTCGCCGGATCGGAGATTGTGTTGATCGATCTCGACGCCGAGCGGCTCGGCATCGTCGAGACCATCGCCACGAAGCTGGCGCGCGCCCAGGGCCTGGATCTGACCATCCGGGCGACTACCGACCGGCGGGCCGGACTGGAGGACTGCGACGCGGTGCTGACTAGCTTCCGGCCGGGCGGCTTCGAGGCGCGCTACCTGGACGAGAGCATCCCGCTCAAGAACAACGTCATCGGCCAGGAGACGCAGGGGCCGGGCGGCTTCTTCATGGCTCTGCGCACTATTACCGTGATGCGTGAGATCGTGGCGGATATGGAAGCGGTTTGCCCGCAGGCGATCCTGGTCAACTACACCAACCCGATCAACATCGTCTCCGAAGCGGTCACGCATAACAGCGCCATCCCGACCGTCTCGCTCTGCGAGGGGCCGATCATCTTCCCGCGGATGCTGGCGCGCGCCGCTGATCTCGACCCGGACAAGGTGGACGCGGTGATGATCGGCTTAAACCACGGTTCGTGGACCGTGCGCCATCTGTACGACGGCGAAGATATGATCCCGCTGGTCCAGGCGGCCTACGCGCGCAAGCGCACCGACCCGGACGCCGACCGCCACAATCTGCGCCTGCTGGAACTGGCGGCGACCATGGGGTCGCTTCCCGCCGATTACTTCCAATACTACTACTTCAAGGACGAGGTGCTGGCCGAATTGCGGGGCAAGCCGACCACGCGGTCGCAAGACATCCTGGCCTCTGTCCCTGATTACTGGGCGCACTACCGCGAACAGGCCGCCGCCGAGGTGCCGGTGCTCGATGCGCGCCGCTCGCGCGGGGGGCTGCACGAACTGGAACTGGCGATTGACGTGCTGGACGGCATTTTCAACGACCGCAAAGAGGTCTGGCCGGTCAACGTGCCCAACCAGGGCGCGATCCCCGACTTCCCCGACGACCTGGTGGTGGAAGTGCCCGGCTACGTGGATCGCCACGGCGTGGTGCCGCTGACCCAGCCGGGCCTGCCGCGCCAGGTCGTCGGGCTGGTCAAGATGCTGGGCGAGTACCAGGCGCTGGCCGCCGCCGCCGCCTGGGACGGCACCCGGCTCGACGCCATCCGCGCCCTGGCAAGCAATCCGCTCTGTTTTTCGCTGCCGCTGGCCGAGCGGATCTATGACGAGATGGCCGCCGCGCACAAGGCGTACCTGCCGGAGCGACTATTACGCTGATTAGTGCTTCCAGTTTGAATTGTCATTCTGAGCGGAGCGAAGAATCTCGTCTCGTGCAGGTTCAGGACGAGACTCTTCGCTGCGCTCAGAGTGACAAGAACGAGGAGCAAAGGAATCGTGTCGATGAAGTTGGTTGTCACCGAGGATTACGCGGCGCTGAGCCGGGCCGGGGCGGAATGGCTGGCGCGCGGGATTATCGCGGAGCCGGACGCCGCCGTGGTGCTGGCGACCGGCAACACGCCAATTGGCATGTACCGTGCGCTGGCCGAGTTGCAGCAGCGCGACGGCCTCGACGTTTCGCGGTTGCGTGTATTCCAGTTGGACGCCTACGTGGGCCTGGGTCCCGGCGATCCGCGCTCGCTTTACGGGTGGATGGCGCGGGCGTTCCTGGAACCGCTCGGCGTGGCGGAGACGCAGGTGGTGCGCCTGGCCGGCGACGCGCCCGATCTCCAGGCCGCCTGCCGCGCCTATGATGCCGCCGTGGCCGCCGCGGGCGGCTTTGCCCTATCCGTGCTGGGGCTGGGGCCGAACGGGCACCTGGGCTTCAACGAGCCGCCGTCCGACCCCACGGCGCCGACGCGGCTCGTGACCCTGACGGAAGAGAGCATCGCGAGCAATGCCGGGTACTGGGGCGGCCGCGACCAGGTGCCGCGCCAGGCGCTGACCGCCGGGATGGCCCCACTGCTCGCCGCCCGGCGCACGCTGCTCGTCGTCTCCGGCGCGCACAAGCGCGACATCCTGCAACGCACCCTGCTTGGGCCGCTGATGCCGGAGGTGCCCGCCTCGTATTTGCAGCAGGCCGCGAACGTCACTGTGCTGGCCGATCGCGCCGCCTGGCCGTTTCCCGTCCCCGAGGCAATGGTCCCCCGATAAGGCGCAGCCGGAGCGCCCTGTAACTGCCGGGTTGTATCCCGCGGCATAAGGATAGCAACGTGGATTATGTGTTAGGCGTCGATGCGGGCAATACGAAGACCATCGCCCTGGTCGCCCGGCGAGACGGCACCATCGCCGGCACCGGGCGGGCGGGATGCGGCGATATTTACGGCGCGGAGTCGCAACATGCCGCGCTGGAGGCCATCGCCACGGCGGTGAGCCGGGCGCTCGCGGCGGCGGAAATACCCGCCGGTGCCCTGGCTGCCGGCGGGTTTAGCTGCGCCGGGGCCGATTGGCCCGAAGACTACGACCTGCTGCATGACGTGTTCGCCGATCAGGGCTGGGGCCGGCAGATCCAGGTGGTCAACGACGGCCTCGGCGCGTTGCGCGCGGGGTCGCCGGACGGCACGGGCGTCGCGGTCGTCTGCGGCACCGGGGCGGCGACCGGGGCACGGTCCGCTTCCGGGCGGGTCTGGCACGCCAGTTTCTGGCAGGAGCCGCAGGGCGCCGAGCACCTGGGCCGGCTGGCGCTGCGGGCGGTCTACCGGGAGGCGCTGGGCATCGATCCGCCCACGGCGCTCACACCGGCGGTGCTCGCCCATTTCGCCTTATCCAGCGCCGAAGATGTGCTGCATTTTTGCACGGCGCGCGGCAACCGCGCCACGGCGCGGATTCGCACTCTGGCTCCGGTCCTGTTGGACGTGGCGCAGCAAGGCGACGCGACCGCCCGGCGCATCGTGCAGGAGCATGGCGCCGCGCTCGGCGACTATGCGCTGGCTGCCGCGCGCCATGTGGGCATCACGGCGACCGCCTTCCCCCTGGTGCTGACCGGCGGCGTGCTGCGCCACCCCTCGCCGCTGTTGAGCGCCGCCATTTTCGCCCGCGTCCAGACGGGCGCCCCCGCGGCGCGAGTCGTCGCCAGCCGGTTTGAGCCGGCGGTCGGCGCGCTCTTTCTTGCGCTGGAAGCGACCGGTGTGCGCATCGACGAGGCATTCCTCGAAACCCTGGCTCCCACGCTACCCTCCGCCGCGTTGTTCGCTACCTGAGCGCGCCTAGCCCCGGCCCCCTGCGCGGGAAGGGGGCGATTGACGCACCGCGTGGTGCTGCTGACTCTGTGTGCTATAATAGGGGTGCGCACTATCGCGCAGCCGGCACTGTAGCTCCACGGGAGCAGAAGGGCACACAACGCTATGGGCAAGAAGGATAAGAAGGACAAGAAGGGCAAGAAGGGCAAGTAGCCGGGCAGGGCGTGCTCTCCGGTCCCCTTCCCACGGGAGAGCACGCCGCTGTTCGTTTGGCAGGAGGACGCGGGCGGTGAAGACGCTATTGCTGTTGCGCCATGGCAAGGCGGAAGCCGAAGCGGGCCGGGGCGATAAAGCCCGCGCCCTGACTGCCCGCGGCTGCCGTGACGCCGCGATCATGGGCTGGTATCTCCAGGCGCGCGGGAACCAGCCCGACCGCATCGTTACGTCGCGGGCGCGCCGCGCCCGCCAGACGGCGGCGATTGTGGCCGCCGCCGCCGAATATCGCGGCCCGGTGCGCGCAAAACGCGGCCTCTATTATGCCCCGCCCGCCGCCCTGCTGCGCCGGGTGCGTCGTCTGCCCAGGAAAGCAGGCCGTGTGCTCCTGGTCGGGCATAATCCCGATCTCGAAGACCTGGCCGCGCTGCTGGCCCGGCCGGGC
>JAICKM010000457.1 GCA_025927935.1 Chloroflexia bacterium
CATCATATATTATTATTATTTTTTTTTTTTTAATTTAAATAAAAACTCTTGTGTGTTTGTGGGTGGGGGGGGGGGGGGGGGGGGCTTGGCGGGGGGGCGGGGGGGGGTTCCCACCCGCTGGCCAACCAGCCCCGCCACGACCAGGGCCGCGAAGATGAGAAAGAACTTCGAAGCCTGGGTCATGGCGCACTAATGGGCGACGGCCAGGGACTGCGCACCGGCGGCGCGGGCGGCGTCCGTCTTGCCGATGCGCACGCGCCAGACTTCCGGCCCTTGCTCCAGGTAGTCCCAGGTGAACTCGCCCTCGTGCTCGACCTTGAACTGATAGTAGAGCGGCTTGGGATCGTGGTCGTTGACCAGGACAAAGGCCGCGCCGGGGCCGAGTTGGGCGAAGGTCTCGAAGATGGTGCTGTGGCGGCGTGCGGGCGGCATGGGGCGCACGTCGAGCGTGATCGCTTCGGGGGCGGCGCTCTCGTAGGTCTCGTGCATACCGTCCAGGATGCGCTGCTGCTCCGCGACGGGCACGTACTGCTCGAACAGCGGGATGTAGACGCGCTCTTCCTTCTCCAGGTGCAACTGGAAGATGGCCTCGATCTTCAGGCTGAGGCGGTTCAGGCGGGCCTGCACGGCGGGCCGGGCTTCGGCGGGGGCGGTCTCCAGTTCGTGGACCGTCTCCTGGATGTGGCGGATGTATTCCTGGATGAACTCGTGGTCGACGCTCATGGTGGCGGTGGGCCGGCCATAGGTGCGCACCAGGGGATCGACCGCCGGGTACATATGCTGCTCTTCGCCGACCGCGTGGGGCAGCAGGTCGCCGGTCAGGAAGGTGACGAGCCCGCGCGGGTCGGCCTCCGGCAAGCCCTCGACAAGCGCGGTGACGTGGTTGGTCAGGGTGTTCAGCATCTCCTGATGGTGGTTGTGAATGGCTTCGCTAATCTGGCTCATGACAGAGATCTCCTTAAATCCTTGCTTTTGTGGTGGATGGATGGCGAAACAGGGTTTAATCGGGCCAGCCCAGTTCCTGGCGGGCGACACGCGACATGCGCTCCGGCCCCCAGGGCGGGTCCCACACCAGGTGCACCGCGACGGTGCGCACGTCGAGCATCTCGCCGCGGATCGACTCCTCGACTTGCTCGGTCAGGTAGTCGTGCAGCGGGCAGGCCGGCGTGGTCATGGTCATCTCGATCCGCACCAGGCCGTCGTCCACATCCAGATCGTAGACCAGGCCGAGATCGACGATGTTGATGCCGAGTTCGGGATCGATCACGTCATAGAGGCAGCCGAGGGCTTGCTGATGGGCCGCATCGGCGGCAAACAGGTTAGGCGTGTCGAGCAGGGTCGGTGCGATTTTCATGAGGCAGGTTCCTTGGATGGTCGAATAGCGAGTTGGAGCGCGGCGAGCAGCGGGTCCAGGGCCAGGTTGTAGTTGGACGCGATGTCGGCGAGTTGCTCGAAAGGGGCGATAGGGCAGCCCACGCAGGCCAGGCGATAGCGCAGGAACACAGGCACGGTCTCCGGCCAGCGTTCCAGCACGTCGGCAATGGTTAAATTGGCGGTGAGCGGTGATTGATCCATGACGCATCCCTTTCTGCTTTCAGGATACGCCAAAGGACGGCGTGTGTCTTTGCGCTAGCGCAAATAAACGGCCGGCGGGGCGGGCAATTTCAGGAACCGGGGGCGGCGGGGCCGCCGGGCGGCAAGTCTTCGGCGATCTCGACCAGGCTGTGCGGGCGGCGCAGCACCACGCGCTCGCGCCCGCTCTCGATCAGGCCCGCTTGCTCCCAGCGGCTGAGGATGCGGCTGACGGTGAACAGGGTGGTGCCGGTCATTTCGGCCAGGTCCTGGCGGGAGAGGGTGAGATCCAGCAGCAGGCCGCCCTCGACGCGGCGACCCACCTGGGGCACCAGGCGCAGCAGGGCGCGAGCCACGCGGCGCTCGACGCGCTCGGTGGCAAGTTCGCGGTAGCGGTCCTGGAACTCATGGACCCGTGCGACGACGATGCCCAGCGCGTTGAGTGTGAGGTGGGGGAAGCGTTCCATGAGGTCAGTGATCGTGGCGCTGTCCCAGCCGAGCGCGACACAGGCATCGGCGGCCTGAGCCGAGGCCGGGTAAACCGCCTCGCCCAGGGCGGCCACCGCGCCGAACATCTCGCCGGGGCTGACCACGCGCAAGATGATCTGCTGGCCCTCCGGGGTGATCTGGGTCATCTTGACCTGCCCAGCCAGCAACACGTAGAGCACAGCGGCCGGTTGGCCCTGGTGGAACAAAAAGGCATCGGTCGCCGCATAGCGCCGCCGCCCCATGCGCGCGATCTCACGCAGCTCTGCCGGGGGCAGATCGCGAAAGAGGCGCGCCTTTTGCAAATAAGTGAGGTCTTCGGGTACGGGACTTGCACTGCTCATGTATAGATTGTACACCATATAGGCGCACGCCGGTACCGGGCGATCCCGGCACCGGAAAGGAGTCGGCGAATTCATGAAACGGCACCCTAGTTTGCGCGATCTTTCGAGCGATCATCACCAGGGCCTGGTCCAGGCCCGGCGGCTGGTGCAGGCGGCCGAGGGCACGCTGCCGGTCCCGGGGGACAGCGCGGCAGGCGTGGTCCACGACTTCCTGCACTTCTGGGCGGAAGAGATTAACCACCACTTTCGGGAGGAAGAGGAGGTGCTGCTGCCTGCGTTCGCCCGCTATGGCGACCCCGCCGCCGCCCCGGTGGTGCGGATGCTCGTCGAGCATGTGCGCATCCGCCGCCTAGTCGACGATTTGCAGACCCAACTGGCCGGGGGCGCGCCGGAACCCGCGACGATGCAGGCCACCGGCGATTTGCTGCGCGAGCATATCCGCCATGAGGAGAACGTGGTTTTCCCGCTGATCGAAACGACCATGCCGGAAGACGCGCTGGCCTTGCTGGCGCAGCAGCTTCTTCAGTATACATCGTGAAACGATATATAGGTATGTTCCT
This sequence comes from Chloroflexia bacterium, assembly GCA_025927935.1. Next base: position 2,963 of record JAICKM010000457.1, read on the forward strand.
TGCTATAGAGTCCGGTAGAGACTTGCCCGTCCATAGTAAGGAGCAACGACAATGCCGTCGACAATCCCCCTGGGCCGTTTCGGCCCGCTGACCATCCGCCTGAACTATAGCTGGCTGCCGGGCGCCTTACTGGCGCTCTGGTGGTGTGGCTTAATCTGGTTGCCCGCCCACTATCCCGATTGGCGGGGCGTTTACTACTGGATTGTCGCCACGGCGGTGATCCTGGTCTATCTGCTCAGCGTGATCGTGCATGAACTGGCGCATACCGTCCTCGCCGGGCTGGGGCGGCATCCCATCCAGCTTTATCCGTTCGGCGCGGCGCAGCCGTTTCGGGCGCGGCCCGTGGAGCCGGGGCGGCTATTTCTGGCGGCCCTGGCCGGGATCGCGGTGAACCTGGCGCTGGGCTGGGGGATGCTGCTGGTGGCCGGGCGGATCGACGCCTCCGCGGGCCTGGGCGCCGGGTTGGTGGCCCTGCTCACCCTCGCCGGGTGGATGAACATCGGGCTGGGGCTGCTGAATGCGGTGCCCGGCATTCCCTTCGACGGCGGGTGGGCGCTGAACGCGGCCGTCACCGGGTTCCTGGGCGAGCGCGAGACGGGGCTGCACCTGGCGCGGTTCCTGGGGCAGGTGGCGGCGCTGGTGCTGGTGCTGCTCGGCGCCTGGCGCGGCCTGACCACGGATGCGTGGCTGCAAGCCCTGGGCCTGGTGCTGCTGGGCGTGCTGGCGCGCGAGGCCGCGGCGCTTGGCCGGCAACGCGGGCTGGTGCGGGTGGCGCTGGAGCAGTTGCACGCCCGCGACTTTATGACGGCTACCCCGCCGGGGGATGCCGTGCCGGAGTCGGCCTCGGTGGCCGAAATGGCGCTGGCCCACGCCCATTACCCCCCGCTGCGGCCCTTGCCGGTGGTGGATGAGCAGGGCGCCCTGGTGGGGTTGATCTCGCTGGCCGCCGCCGACACGCTCTTGCAGGGCACCTGGCCCACGGTGCCGGTGCGGGCGTTGATGACCCCGCTGGCCGAGATCCGGCAGCGCCTGGCGCCCGACTCGCCGCTGACCGAGGCGCTTCGCATCGCGCAGGAGCGGCAGGCCGGCCCGCAGGAAGATGCACCCATTCCGGTAGTGCAGGACGGCCGGTTGGTGGGCAGCCTGGACCCGGCGCACTTGCTGGCCTTTGAGCAGGTGGGACAAGAGATCGGCATCGAAGAGGCGCTGGCCGGGCCGCCTCCGCGCCGCGGGCTGTTGCGACGCCTGGGCACGCTGCTGCCCGCCGTGTTCGTGCTGGCCGTCATGGCGATCCTGGGCCACGCCGCCTTGCAGACCAATGCCGCCGGGCTGGACGACTCGACGCCGGGCCATATCACCTTCAGCGCGGAAAACCCCAGCGCGGGCGGCATCACCGGCCTTGATCTCGACACGATCAGTGTGCAAATCGCCGGCACACGGGCCATTACCCAGGCGGCGATTCTCCTCGACGGGATCGCGCTGCCCACGGAATTGCAGGGCACGTCCCCGCTGACTCAGACCGCGACGGCGACACTCGATCAGGGCCTGACGCAAGGCGTACACCATGTGAGCGTGACCGCCGTAAGCGGCAAGGGCTTGCCGCAGAGCACCACCTGGCAGTTCCGCGTGGTGGCCCGCGCCGGGGGATCGGCGGCGCCCGCCCTCCCGCCGCGGTCGCTGGACGTGGTGCGCTATCAACCGGCGCTGGCGGGCCGGGTGCCGGCCGATACGGCGGGGCTGCCGTTGCGAGTAGAGGTCGAGGGGGCAAACCCGCCCGCGCAGGCGCAAATTTCGCTCGACGGCCAGGCGCTGGATACGACCGTGACTGCGGTAGAGGGCGCCCCCAATCGGTACCTGGTGGTGGCCGGGCTGCCGGCGGTGGCCGCTGGGATGCACCGGATGCAGGTCGATCTGGTGGCGAGCGACGGCCACTTCTATTCGTCGGCCTGGGGCTTCACCGCGCTGACCCCGGACGCGGGCCACGCCTACTTCGCGCAGACCGGGTACTTCGTCGCGCAGCCGTTCCTGGACTACTGGTGGGCGCACGGCGGGCTGGCTCTCTTCGGCTATCCGATCTCGGACGTGCTACAGGAAACCACGGGCAGCGGGGAGACGTACACGGCGCAGTATTTCGAGCGTGCCCGGTTTGAATTACATGCCGCCACGGGCGACAAAGTCATCCTGGGCCGGGTCGGGGCGCTGCTGCATACGCCCGAACCGGGCGTGGCGCCCGTCACAGGCGCGCAATTCTTCCCGCAGACCGGCCACAACCTGCAAGGGGCGCTGCGGACGTTCTGGGAGCAACACGGCGGCCTGGCCCAATTCGGCTACCCGATCAGCGAGGCGCACCCCGAAACCAGCCCCGCCGACGGGCGCGACTATACGGTGCAATATTTCGAGCGTGCCCGCCTGGAACTGCACCCCGAGCACGCGGGCACGCCGTTTGAGGTCGAGGTCGGGCAATTGGGCCGGCAGCTATACCAGGCGAAATATGGACCGTAAAGCGTAGCGCGGATGGGCTGCTGGCGAGGCTGCATCTTCGGCTGCGGCTGCGCAGGCGGTTATCGAAGTCACTTAGCCCCTACTTGGGCGCGCTCCATTGCCCGTTCAAGGGCATTCGGGAAGCGCATCTCGAAGTCTTGCACTCCCACCCATTCTGGGTGGACAAAGATGCGCGTCATTTGGGGCACAAGGGCGCCGGCTTGCGCGACCCATGCGTTCCCCTGCTCTTCTCCCATCGTACGCCGGCACATTGCGGCATACTCCGGTGGGACGCCATCTACGGTGTCCATGTGGACAGTCCCGCGAATGAGGAGAACTTTGTGGGGCATACGATCGCTATCAATTGTGACTGCGACATGGTCTCCGTCCTTTAATGCCTTTGTTTTAGGGGCATCAGGGGGCGTGCCGAAGACAAGCTCCTTCCCGTTCCAGTGGAAGCCA
>JAICKM010000205.1 GCA_025927935.1 Chloroflexia bacterium
CACCCCGCGCGTCTCGCCCACGCCGACCCCGCCGCCGCTGGCCGCCTGCGCCGTCACAACCGCGACCGGCTTGCCGCTGTACATGACAGACTATGGCGTCTACACATCCACGCTGACCGTCACGCGACCAGGCACGATCCGCAGCATCACCATGCCTAACCTCAACCTGGCGAACACGCGGGGTGTTGCGCTGACGGGTACGCTGCTCGCCCCCGATCCCAACGCCCGCGGCATCCTCTTTGATTGGAGTTGCGGCAGCTTAGGGCGCATGAACGTCACCTTAGACGACACTGCGCGGCGTGCCATCAATTCGGCACTCTGTCCCGCCGCAGGCGACCCCACGCCGGTCCCCGGTACGATCTTCTCCGGTGCCTATGCGCCGGGGCCTAACGCCCTGGGCCTCTTTAGCGGCGCAGAGGCGCAGGGTACCTGGCAGTTGCAACTCCTGTTGCCACCACCCATCGGGTTGCGGTCATCCCCCGGTCAGGCGGGCAGCGCGCTGTCCACGCTTTGGCCGGGCCGCAGCTTGCAGAGCAGGGCGCTCCAACCGGCGCTGCTGGCCCAGCTTACATCCTGGAGCCTCAACATCTGCTATGTCCCGTAGAGAGACACAGGGCGCCGTGCAGTCCTCCGCACGGCGCCCTGTGTCCTGGCTCCATCCGTTCCCCGGCACGCGGCTTACAGGCCGCCGAGGAAGTCCAGCACCAGCCGGTTGAACGCTTCCGGCGTCTCCATCGGCACCATATGGGCCACGTTCGGCAGCACCACCTTGCGTGCGCCGGGGATGCCTGCGGCCAGCGTATCGGCGTTCGCCAGCGCATCCGGCGTGTCCGCATCTCCGACGATGACCAGGGTAGGCGCCTGGATCTCGCCCAATCGTCCGGCTGCAGGGGGATCGAGCGGCTCCATTGTGCCTTCTTCACCGGCAAACTCGCGTTCCAAATTGGCCCGCTCCATCGTCTCGACAGCCTGCCACAGCGCCGGGTCGATGGCATCGCGTGTGCGCCCCGGCCCCACAACCCAGATATCGAGTTCCGTCTCCAGTAGCCGTTCCAGGTCACGTGCCTCATAAGCCTTCTCGATCGGCTCATACAGGGCCTTGGCCGCCTCCGATGGTTTGCTCCCGCTAACTCCCGCGGCAACCGGGATCAGCGCCGTAACCATCTCCGGGTGTTCCAGCGTAAAGTCGACTGCGGTCATCCCACCCATCGACACGCCGATCACATGCGCCTGCGCGATACCGAGATATTGCAGCAACCCGTAGAGGTCGCGGGAGAACCGGTAGGGACCCGGCGGCATCGCCGATTGGCCCAGGCCGCGCAGATCGTAGCGAATCACGCGATATTGCTGGGCAAAGAGCGCGAACTGCTTATCCCACATATGGTGATCGGCGATCCCCGCATGGATCAGCACCACGGGATGGCCGCTCCCGGCCACCTCGTAATAGAGGCGCGCCCCGTTCACATCGGCGAACCCTGTCTGCTGCTCAAAGTCAGGCATGTAACTTCTCCTTGCGCGCTAATGAGGAAACGGTCGATTGGTCCGATTATAGCACACCAGTGCTACTTCATTGAGCCATCCCTGCCCGAATTGGCAAATCTTAAACCTATTATTGATTTTCTTAAGCTCCATGTAAATCGGTCTAAAGTCGTAGGCCCAAACTATTGACTTTTCTTTGGAACAGTGTTAAGATAGTCCCATCGGAAATAAAGATTGTTAAGTCCGACGTTAATTTTCTTAAGTACCAACAAGGAGGACCATCATGGACCGCATTATCGCTAACCTGCACATCCAGATCAGCCGCCAGCCCAAGCAGACCGCCCTCGGTGGCCGGATGCAGGACAAGAACCTGCGCGCCGCCCGGCAGGCACGGGCAATGCAGGAATACAGCCGGCGGCGGGAGCAAACCCACAACGAGTTTCTGCTACAGGGCGGACGCTAAACCGTCCGCCCGTGACAGGGGACCGGCTTCCACGAGCCGGTCTGCTGCTACATCCCACCTTGAAGGCCGAAGGAACCATTGATGCTGACCGTCTTACGCCAACGCAACTTCGCGCTCCTCTGGGTAGGGGGTCTGGTTTCTTCGATGGGGGACTGGGTGCTGTTCATCGCCCTCCCTTTTTACCTCTACACCCTGACCAACTCGGCTCTGGCGACTGGCCTGATGGTCATCTCGCGGACGTTGCCGGGCCTGCTGCTCGGCTCCGTGGCGGGCGTCTTCGTGGACCGCTGGGACCGCAAGCGGATAATGATCGCGGCCGATTTGAGCCGCGCCGCCGTGCTACTGTTGATGTTGCTCGTGCATTCGCCGGACCAGGTCTGGATCTTGTATGTGGCGACCTTCGCCCAGGCCACCCTCTCCCAATTCTTCAACCCGGCGCAGAGCGCCATCGTGCCGCGCCTGGTGCCGCCCGCCGATCTGGTGGCCGCCAATGCGCTCAACGCGATGAACTGGGAGGTCGCCCGCCTCATCACGCCACCGCTGGGTGGGCTGCTGCTGGCCGCCTTTGGCCTGGGCAGCGCCGTGCTGGTGGACAGCGCGTCTTACCTGTTTTCCGCGTTGACGCTCACGCTGATCGCGTTGCCCGCGCTACCCGCGTCGCTAGGTGCGCCTGCGCATCCGGCCCCCGTCACGGCGCCGTGGCGGCATGTCTGGGCGGAGTGGATCGCCGGGCTGCGCCTGGTGCAGCGCGATCGCCTGATTGCCGCGCTGTTTATTGTCGCCGGATTCTCCATGATCGGCGAGGGGTTGATCAACGTCGTCTGGATTATTTTCATCAAAGACAGCCTGCACGGCGGGGCGCTGGAGCAGGGCTGGCTGGCGACCGCTCAGGCTGCCGGTGGCCTGCTTGGCGGGGCGTTGCTTGGGCGGCTCGGCAACCGGGTGTCGCCGGTGGCCCGGCTGGCGGCGGGCGGCGCGGGCCTCTGGCTGTTCAGCTTGGTCATCTTGATCTTCCCGAATTATGCGCTGACGCTCTTGCTGCGGGTGGGCGTGGGCGTGTGCATCATCGCCTTCTATGTCACTCTGGACACGCTCTTGCAACAGAGCGTGGCCGACCGCTATCGCGGGCGGGTGTTCGGCGCCTTCGGCACCACCAGCTCGGTCATGATGCTGCTCGGCCAGGGGGCAGCCAGTTTGCTGGCCGGGCCGCTGGGCGCGGTGACGATCCTGGCCGTCATGGCATTTGCGTACCTGCTCGCCGGACTCGCCGCGCTGGTGTTGCTGCGCCCGGACCGCCTGGCTCTGCCGGCTCACTCCGCGCCGCTCGATGTGACCGGGGTTGCCGTTGACTGAACGGATCGCCGGACGCGACGGAGACCGGGCTAGCTGCCCGGTCCCCGTTATTGCCGGCTCTTATACGCCTATCCCTCGCCCCAGACTTCGGGGTTGACCAGGTTCGGCGGGCGGCGGTTTTCGACCACGGCTTTGATATTCTCCGCCGCCATGGTCGCCATGGCGTTGCGTGTATCGATGCTGGCGCTGGCGATGTGTGGAGCCAGCACCACGTTCTCCAGGGCCAGCAGGGCAGGGTGGACTTCCGGCTCGTTCTCGTACACGTCGAGGCCGGCGCCGGCGATCTGTCCGTCGCGCAGGGCTTCCGCCAGCGCCGCCTCGTCGATCACCGGGCCGCGCGCTGTGTTCACGACATAGGCTGTCGGTTTCATGTGCGCAAACTGTTCGCGGCTCAGCAGGTGATGAGTCTCGGGTGTATAGTTCACATGCAGGCTGACGAAATCGGCGTTCGCCAGCAATTCATCGAGCGAGACGTGCCGGGCGTTCAGTTCGCGCTCGGTCTCCGCGTCCACCGGCTTGATATCGTAGTAGAGCACGGGCATACCGAAGCCCAGCGCGCGGCGAGCCACCGCCTGGCCGATGCGCCCGAAGCCGACCACACCCAGCGTGCGCCCGGCCACATCGCCGCCGAGTAGCATCAGCGGCCCCCAGCCGTGGAACTTGCCGGCGCGCGTGAAGCGGTCCGCTTCGGCCACACGGCGCGCCGCGGCCATGAGCAAGGCCCAGGCGAAATCGGCTGTAGTGTCGGTGAGCACCCCCGGCGTGTTCGTCACCGAGATGCCCCGGCGCGTCGCCTCGGCGATGTCGATGTTGTTGAAACCGACCGCCATGTTGGCGATGACCCACAGATCGGGGGCGGCATCCAACACTTCGGCGTCAATAGTATCGGTCAACAGGCAATAAAGGGCATCATGGCCGGGCAGGCGGGCCTTGAGTTCTTCTTTGCTCCAGATTACGCCCTCGTCGGGGTTGGCGTCCACGCCGGCAAAGGTGCGTAGCAGATCGATGCCGGGTTGGGGCACGGCCTGTGTTACCAGCACACGGGGTTGTTGGCCCGCCGGCCAGGGCGCGCGCTGGCCTTTCTGATCCGTATTAGTTGACATAAATAGGGCACTCCTTTGTGTGATTAGGCGCCAGGCGCCCAGCCCGGCAGCAGCATGAAATGTTCCTTCACATCGGCGCCGGCATCTCCATAAAGAGGGAAGGGGCGGCCCGGTGCTCAGACCGGGCCGCCCCTCCGCGTGTTGCCGCGCTACCGGCGGGTCAGGGGAGTTGTGGTGGCGGTGGCCGTTTCCGCAACAGGAGTTGCCGTGGTGGTGCCGGCTATCGGTGTGCCGGTCACGGTGCCGGTCGGACTCGCAATGGGCGTTGGGGTGCCGCCCGATCCGTTGGGCAGGTGGAAAGCGGTGCTCAGCATTTTGGAAAGCTGCGACCGTGTAGCGTCGCTGCCCGGATGGAATGTTCCATCATCGTAACCGCTGACGACATTCTGGGCGTGGATCGTCTCGATGAAGCTATAGGCCCAGTACGTGTCCGGCACATCGCTGAACGACGGCACGGGCGGGTTCAACGGCGTCCAGCCCTTCGCTAGTACGATCATCTTGCTTAACTGTGCGCGGGTGATGGTGTTGTAGGGGCGGAAGGTGTGATCCTCGTAGCCCGAGATGACGCCGTAGGCATAGGCCGTCTCCACATAATAGAAGAACGGCGACCCGACCGGCACGTCGGTAAAGGTTGGCACCTGCGGGTAGGGGATATACCAGTTCATGCCCAGCGTGATCATCTTGGCGAGCTGGCCGCGCGTGGCGCCGGCCCCGCCGCGGAAGGTGCCGTCGCTATAGCCGCTGATCACGCCCTGGCAGAACAGATCGGAGACATAGGGGTAGGCCCAATCCGTATCCGGCAGGTCGGTGAAGCGCATACCGCAGGGGCCGGGCGTCCAGGTGGCTGTGGGCGGCAGGGGCGTATAGGTCGCGGTCGGCACGGGAGTCGCGGTGTCGGGTACGGGCGTGTGGGTGCTGGTTGGCACCGGCGTCACCGTGGGCGGCGGGCGCGGGGTGTTGGTCGGCACGGCAGTGGGCGGTGTCAGGGTGCCCGCCGGAATCCACATGATTGTGTCGAACCAGACGTTGAGGTTCGTATCGCCCGTGGCGTTGCTGAGCGACACGCTGGCTGCCGCCGGGGAGTTGAAGCGGCCCAGGTGCGCCCATTCGCCCTGCGGGGCGAGATTGCCCTGGCGCAGCCCGCTGCTGGTGATGGCTTTCTGATCGAGCACCACCGTGGCCGGGCCGTTGGTCGTCGCGATCGTATAGCGCGCGCTGCTCGTCTCGGCCCGCCCGTTGTCGACCCAGGGGATAAACGCATAAATGTCGTAAAGCCCCACGCCGGGCAGCGTGGCGCTCCAGGTGGCGAGATTGGTGGGGCCGCCCGCCACCGACAGTGCTCGGTAGGCGGTGCCGCCGTTCCACCCACCGGGGTAGGCGCTCCAGCCGTGGTTGCGGTCGAGCACGGCCGGCGTGGCCGCGAAGCCGCTGTCGCTGTTGCGCACGCGGGCGGCCACGGCGGAGTCGCGCCGCACCAGCGCCAAATAGCTGGCCCAGTCCCAGTTGGGGCCAGGATCGGTGTGCGGCGGGTTGCGCTGGTTCGGCACCTGGTAGTGGCCGATGATGTGCGCGTGGTCCTTAGGAATGCCGAAGCGGTCGGCCATCGTGCGCACGAGGGCCGCCGAGGCATTGTACATCGCGCTGGTGTACCACCCGGTCTGGCTCATGTAACCTTCGTGCTCGACGCCGATGGCCCGCACGTTGTAGTCCCAGTTGCCGGCATGGTACGCCGTATCGGCGTTATGCACCATCTGGGTGATGTCGCCGTCCCAGGAGCGGATGACAAAGTGCGCGCTCACGCCCGAACTGGGGTTCTGGAACCAGTTGATGGCCGACTGATAGGTGCCTTCGGTGTCGTGGATGACGATAAAGTTCAACGGGCCGTAATCGCGCCCATATTGGAAGTTGCCGCCCGCCGCCGGCACCCAGTGCGCGGGCGGGTAGTCGTCGGTGTCCGGCGCGCTGGTCAGCGGGTCCACGCGGTCGGGTAGCTCCAGGTTGGCGGTGGCCGGTAGGTTCACGGCCTCGCCCTGGCTGGTGCGCGCCTTTACACCCTCTTTCAGCATGGTAAACACACTGAAGGCATAGCTGCGCGCCACCAGCGGGTCGGTGAAGCCGCTGTAGCGGGCGACAACCGCGTACCACCCGGCCAGGTTTGTGGGAGTAGCGGCGGGTTCATTGCGCGCCAGATCGCGCAGCAGGACCGCGGCGCCGCGGATGTTGGCCGTCTCGTCCTTTTGCAGGACCGCCGGATCGACGCCGAGCAGCGCCGCCGCTCGCGTCAGGCTGTCCCCGTCGGGCGGCAGCGACAGGCCCATCACCCCATACTGGTTGTAGTCGTTGGGGGCGCCGCCGCGGCTTTCCCAGTGGCTCTCGACCCAGGCGATGGCTTCCAGGAGCGCGGGCGGCACGCTATACTGGGCGCCCGCCGCGGCAAACGCGGTTCCGAGCGGGCCGGGCGGCGCGGCATTGTCGAGGCGCAAAGCCGGCCCTGGCCCCGTTGGGGTGGCGGTACGCTCGGCGGCCTGGCTCGTGGGCGGGAGCAACCCGATGGTGAGCAGGACCGCCGCCAGTAGCGTTACGGCGATGGTTCGCCCGGCTCGGCGGTCATGAGGAATGGGAAAGGTAGGAGGTTGCATATCGATCTGACCTCATTCGATGAGCCGGCAGCCAACAGGTGTCGGGCATGGGTATGCGGTAGGCACAGCGGGGCCGCATGGAGCAGTCTCACTATCACAACGGGTCAGGCGAACTCAGGTTGCAGCGCCGGGGACTCGCCTGCATATAAAAAAGGTCACAAACGCCGGTACATATTCCATCCGAGAGTATACTTGATCTCCGGCGTATTGCCCCTTGCCGGAGCGGGCCGGGCGGGATACAATAGCCCCCGGCCAAGTTCCAGCAAAGGACAGGTGGCGGATGCCGTATACACGCGATGGGGAAGGACGGCTCTACTACGAAGTGCGCGGCGCCGGGCCGCCGGTGGTCCTGCTGCACGGCTTCGGCGAAGATGGGCGCGCGCTGGGGCCGCTGGTCCGGGCGCTGGCCGGGCACTACCGGGTGCTGGTGCCCGATCTCCCCGGCTATGGCCGCTCCACGCCGCAACCGCGCACCTTCCCGCTCGATTTCTACCGGCAGGATGCCCTGCGCCTGTTAGCGTGGTTAGCGGTGCTGGGCCTGGACCGTGTTCATCTGGGCGGGTTCAGCGACGGCGCCGAGGTGGCGCTCTGGATGGCGATCCTCGATCCGCCGCGCATCCGCTCGCTGCTGGCCTGGGGCGTGGCCGGGGCGCTGGATGTCGCTGCCCTGCCGGAGATCACAGCTATCGGGCGGCTCGTGGATGCGCCGCCGCTGGCCTGGCGCGACTGGCGCGCCGCGCTGTGCCGCACCTATGGCCGCGAGGGCGCCCACCTGTTGACCACGCGCTGGGCGGCCACCCTGCAAGCGATTATCGCCGCCGGAGGCGAGATCAGCCTGGCGCGCGTCGGGGAGATCCGGTGCCCGACCTTGTTGATCAACGGGGCCGCGGACTCCATGAACCCGCCGGCCCTGGCGCAACGCCTGGCTGCGCGCATCCCGCAGGCCGATCTAATCATTTTGCCGGATACCGGTCATGCGGTCCACGAGGAGCGTCCTGACTGGTTCCAGGCTACCGCCCTCGCCTGGCTGGCTCGCCAGCCAGCCTTGCCGCCGACTAAATAGCGGGTCCTCATCTATAAATTAGCATGCCGTCTCTGCATAGTGCCTTTCTGCGTTGCTTGTTAAGCCCGTCTTGATCGGTTTGCGACATGATTATGAAACTTTTTGGATATAAAAGCGCCCCTGTCCGTGCCCAAAAGCACGGGCAGGGGCGCTCATGCTGGTGCCGGCTTAGCTGCCGGTCAACTCCAGTTCCAGATCGGCGGGCGCCGCGCGACGGGTGCCGCGCGCAGATGTCTTGCGCGTGGTCGTCGGAGCGGTGGCGGCGGCCGTGCGCTTGCGCGGGGCGGTCGCTTTGCGTGTCGTGCCCGTTTTACCGGTCGCTGGTTTGCTGCCCGCGGCGGTCTTGCCGCGCGGTGTGGCGCGCGCTGTGGTGGTGCCGGAGGCAGTGCGGCGGGCGGCGGGCTTCTCCGGCATTGCCGTCGCAGGCACCACCGGCCCGTTGTTGGTGGGCTGCTGGCCGTTGTCGGGCGGCACGTCGCGGCTGGCCCAGGAGCACTGGCTGCACTTGGCGCCCTCGCCGCGCGCCCCCTGCATGATCAGGCCGCCGCATTGCGGGCAGGCGCCCGGCAGGGGCCGGTTCCATACCGAGAAGGTGCAAGCCGGGTAGCGGTCGCAGGAATAGAATACCTTGCCTCGCCCGCTGCGCTTCTCCACCATCTGTCCTTCACGGCAGATCGGGCAGCGCACGCCGACCAGCTTAGGGATGCTCCGCTTGTAGCGGCAGGCCGGGAATCCAGAGCAGGCCACGAACGGGCCGAAGCGGCTGGTGCGGATCAACAACTCCTTGCCGCACTCTGGACAGGCTTCGCCCAACTTCTCCGGCTCCGGCTTGTCCAGCGAGATATGCGCCACCTCGCGCTCGGCTCGCTCGATCTCCTGCTCGAAGGGGCTATAGAACTCGCCGAGAACCCGGCGCCATTCGCGCCCGCCTTCGGCCACGTCGTCCAGTTCACCCTCCATCTGCGAGGTGAATCCGATGTCCACCACGTCGGGGAACTGCTCGACCAGCAGGTCGTTGACCACCCGGCCCAACTCGGTGGGCACGAACTTCTTGTCCTGCTTCTCGACATAACCGCGGTCCTGCACCGTGCCCAGGATGGGCGCGTAGGTGCTGGGGCGCCCGATACCCTTCTCCTCCAGCGCTTTCACCAGCGTGGCCTCCGTGTAGCGGGGGGGCGGCTCGGTGAAGTGCTGCTCGGGGCTGAGCTTGAGCAAGGTCAGCGGATCCTGCTCGGCCAGGGGCGGAAGGGCCTTCTTGTCGAGATCATCCTCGGCGTCGCCTGCGTCGTGGCCCTCGCGATAGACGGCCAGGAAGCCGGGGAACTTCACGACCGAGCCCGTGGCGCGGAACGTATAGGGCCGCGGCGCTTTGGCCGTCGCCGGGCCGGCCCCGATGTCCACGGTGGTCTGGTCCAGCACGGCGGGCGACATCTGGCTGGCGACGAAGCGCTGCCAGATCAGCCGGTAGAGGCGCAACTGCTCGGCGGTGAGATAAGGCGCCAGGCTGTCGGGGTCGCGGCTCGCCGTGGTCGGGCGGATGGCCTCGTGGGCTTCCTGTGCGCCGCGCACCTTCTTGGTGTACTGCGGCGGGCTGGCCGGCACATACTCCGGCCCGAAGCGCGCGGCGATCACTTCGCGGGCTTCCGCTTGCGCGGAGGACGCCACCTGCGTGCTGTCGGTACGCATGTACGTAATCAGCCCGACCGAGCCGTCCTTGCCGATCTCCACGCCTTCATAAAGCTGCTGCGCGATCTGCATGGTGCGGCGGGCGGTGAA
>JAICKM010000309.1 GCA_025927935.1 Chloroflexia bacterium
CCAGAAACGCAGCCCAGTCATCGGGTAGCCCGCGCTGCGGGCAGCGACCGCGTGGCCGCCCTGGTGCCAGAGTTCCGACGCCCAATGCACGCCGCTCGTCACCAGGCCCACGCGCACGGCGCGCGCCCAGGGCACGCCCATGGCCCGCACCCCCGCCGCCAGCACCGCCCACAGCACGGGCGCCCCGACCAGTGCCGAGGGGGCCGCGCTCACCCGAAAGCCGCCGATGCGCCCCAGAGCATAGTCTTTCATCAGTCGCTGCCTCCGCCACCGGTAAAGTAGGATAAGGTCGCTGCGCTCATCCTACACACCGTGCGCGCGCTGTCAAGAGGCATCCCCGGCCATCCGTATGGCGGTCCCAAATTCGGAGGCCGGGACGGTAGGGGCGGACCGGCGTGTCCGCCCTGGCCGGTTGCCCCGCTGCGCGACTTTGCAACAGCCATGCCGGCCATCCGCGCCGAAATTGCCCCGCGAAGCCGCGAAGCCCGCGAAGAAATGATTATCAACCATCTGCGCGGGCTTCGCGCCTGGGTAGTGCATTGATGAACCGATAGCAGGGCGCCGGGCGGGGTGCTACTGCGGCTTGCCGAAGCGAGGGAGAGCCGGACGACAACGAGACCTCCTGACCGGCCCGATCGGCGGTGCGCCGATCCGGTGCGATCAGAAGGTCCCTGGTGTGAGGGGCGGCCCGGTTTAGCCCTGGCTAGCAGAGACGCGCCCCGTCGCCCCCCTTCCCGGCGCGGGAAGGGGGGTTGAGGGGTTAGGTTGCGCTACTGCCCGAACGTGCTCAGGAAGCCGCTGCCCGGCGTGCCCAGGCCGGTCACGTTATCCCAGCCGGGATTCGTGTGCTGCGTCGGCGAGCCGGAGTAGTCGTCGAAGGTGCGCAACCGGTACACGATGCCCGCGCTGGCGTCGACGCCGTTGACATAGTTGGCGCGGGCGACGGCCGTCTTGACCGGTAGCACATCGTAGAAGGCGCCGCTGTGCGCGTAGAACAGCGGATTGGCAAAGCCGTGCGCCTGCCCCGCCTTCTGGTCGGCTAGCGCCATCAGCCCGGCAAAGATCGGACTCGCCAGGCTGGTGCCGCCGATGCGATATTCGTCATAGTAGGCGCCGTCGGGGAAGGTCTGCGTCTGCCCGACGAGCAAGCCCGTCTGCGGGTCGCCCACCGCGGCGACATCCGGCACGGCGCGGCCCGTCGCGCTCAGCCCGGCCTGATACCACGGCAGGGCAAACACCCGGCTCACGCCCCCGCCCGCGCCGTACAGCCAGCCGGTGCGCGTGCAGTTCGGTCCCGATCCGCAATTATAATTGCTCGTGCCCCACCCGGTCTCGACGGCCCGCTGGTTGTTCTGATCCACGCCCAGCGCGGTGCCGCCGACCGCCGTAACCCAGGGGCTGGACGCCGGCCAGTCGGGCGTGGCATAGCCCACCGTGGCGGTCTCATCGCCGTTATCGCCCGACGAGAAATAGACGCCGATGCCTTCGGCGGCGGCCTGGATCAGCGTGTCCTCCAACGGCTTCACATAGCCGGGCGGCAGCAGTTCGGTCGAAAAGCCGTAGGAATTGGTCACGATGCGGGCCAGGCGCTGATCCACGACATGGTTCATGGCCGCGTCCAGGTCCTGATAGTTGTTGGGCGCGCCGACATAGACGATCTTGGCCGCGGGCGCCATGCCGTGCACGGCTTCCACGTCGAGCGTCTCTTCGCCATACCAGCCCTGCGGGTCCTGGCGCGGGTTCTGCGGGCGGCCGTACACACCGGGCGCCACCACCTGCACTAACTGGCCGTTGGTCATGGTGGGCAGCCCGCGCCTGATGGACCACTGGTTCACGTCCTGCAAGATCGTCGGCGAGGCGTAGGCGTCGATGATGGCGACCGTCTGGCCCGCGCCGTCATAGCCGGAGATGCCGTAGGCGCCCTTGATCTGGGCAGGCGTATTCCCGGTCACGCTCCAGGGCACGTTCGACAGGCTCAGATCGGTAAATCCACTGGGGAACTTGTAGGGCGAGAGCAATTGCGCCCAGTACGCCGAGAGCGGCGGCGCGTTGCGGAAACCGGCGCTGGGCGGCGCGTTCTTGTCCACCACGTGATTGGTCACGACGAATACGGCGCTCTCGTCCAGCCCGACGACGCCGCTGACGCTGGCGCCCAGCGCGGCGGGCACAGACACATCGGCGGACGGCGCGCGCACCGTCTGTCCGTTGACGTGGTACTCGCCGAAGTTCGCACCGAAGGCGGCCTGCGCCTGGCCCACGGTGCCTTCCGCTGCCACATAATGGTTATTGGCCGGGGTATAGTCGATCGTAAAGCCCTGGCTACGCAGCCATGATTGCACGGCGCCCACCTGCGCCTGGGACGGCGCGAACTGCTGGCGGAACTGGGCCGGGGTCACGTACTGGCCGTACGACGCGCTGTGCGGATCGCTGACCGCCCGCGCCAGCCCTTCGGCACCGGCAGGATTGTTCCAGCCGAGATAGACGCGGAATCCAATATTGTCGGCGGGGTTGGCGGCGCCGGCGAAGTTGTGCGCGTTCGCCCAGGTGGGCGCGCTGCCGGGGAGGGTCGTGCGGTCGGGCGGTGCGGCGCTCGCCGGCACCCCCGGCAACGCCGTCACCAGCAGCGCCAACAGCGCGGCTGCCGTCAAGCCTGTATGGGACTTCATGCAGATCTCCTTTGCTGGGTCTAGATGAGAATGAAGATCGATCCTGGTGGCCGGCGGCCTCGGCCCCGCCGGTATTCGTCAACGCGCCCCCACAGTGCTTGCCGCATTAGGACTACCGCGGCGGGAACGAACCTCCTTTCTGTGTGCTATAGGACGGGAGCGCCGTGGAATGCTCCTGGGTCTCAGTCTGTGTTCATGCCAACATAGCGGGCCGATTTCGATTTGCATACTGAGTATCGGCAGCTAGAGCGCGATAGCTCTATTAGAGCCCGGCCGCGCTCTAGCTGCCTCCGGACTACGGCGGAAAGGGACCGTTGCTAAACGGCCCGGCACCTGCATGGCTGATAAGTTGAACGCCGGTCTCCCAAGCGCCGGCACATATCGAGGATGTGGGCTGATCTTAACAACTGTCATGTGGAATGTCAAGTAACAATCATTTTCACGGTCACTGCGGATATGTGATTCTCGAATTTTTTATCATATTTAATCACTTCTTATGGTGCATAGCAGTGTACAGAGGTCAGGGCGAAGGAGAGAATTGAGGAGACCGGCAGAGAGAAACGGCGCCACGCGCTCCACCGCAGAGCCGGGGCGGCGGGGGCTCCCGCCGCCCTCACACAGGGGCATACACGCGGACTCCGCGGCATAAAAACGCCAAGGGCGCAGAGAATACGAATAACATCCGTACCCTTCGCACCCTTGGCGCCTGCGCAGCTCCGCCCCGTCGCCCCCCTTCCCGGCGGCGGGAAGGGGAGTTGGGGGTTCGGTTACGCGCCCTCGCGCTACGGCGTGAACTTACTCACGCGCGTCGACCAGTTTCCGAGCGCGGCCCGTGGGCCGGGGCCATGCGAAGCGCCCGCGCATGTGCCCAGCAGGTTGTCGCCGGTGCCGCCCGTGAAGAACGGGCCGCCCCAGGTGGTGTAGTCGCAGGCGTGGGCGATATACTCGCTGGCGATCCAGATCGAGTTGCCGTCCACCGCCGCCGCGCCGTAGTCACCCCAGCGGGTGCGCGGCGGATTGCCGCCGACCTGCGCCTTGTAGCTGGTGAAGCCGTCGGTCACGGCCTGGCCCTGGCCGCCCGGCACCACGTTCCAGGCGCCCACGCCGGTGATCGCGTCGATCCCCGCGTAGCCCGCGCTCGGGTAGAGGGTGTCGCCCGTAGCCGTGAACGCCATTACGCCGCGCCCGCTCGCGGTGACGCCGATAGCCGGGTAGGTGAAGTCATAGCCGGTGGCCCCGAGGTAGCCTTGCCGGACCATATTGCCCGCATTGGGATTCGCGATGAACCAGGCGATACCGGCCCGCTGCGCGCCGCCGTCAGGGTTGATCGCCGTGTCGAGCGCGCCCCACAGCTTGCCGTTGGCGTACATCACCTGCTGCATGCGGGTGTCGTTCGAGTCGGGCCGTGAGATGACCTCATTCCCCGGCGCGCCGACCAGCAGCCGCCAACAGCCCACCCCGGCGATGGTCGAAGTCGTCGTGTCGTTGATGCAGTGGCCCTGCGGCACGTCCGTGCCCGGCGCCGTGCCCGAGCCGGGCTGCTTCTGCTTCGGCGGGCCCGCGTACAGCTCCGACGCCAGCAGGCGCGTGCTCAGGTTGAGCGCCGGCGACGCCGAGTTGAGCGAAGAGGTGTTCGACAGAGTCCAGACGACCACCTGGCTAGACACATAGTTGCCGCCGGTACCGGCCACCGGGTGGGTCGCCTCGTCGGCGGCGTTCGAGCTCATGAAGTATTCGGTGCCGCCGTTGTCGCTATTGAACTGGGTGCCCGGTGACTGCGCCGGCCAGACGGTGAAGCCCGGCTGGGTCGGGCCGGCGTCGCTCGGCGCGTTGACCATGCCGGATGTGTCGATATGGACTACGTTCACGCTGGCCGCGCGGGCGGCCAGCTGCGCCTTCGAGAGGGCGTAGATCTGCGCGCCCGCGAAGCCGTTATGAAGCCATGGGTACGCGTTCGTGGTGATGTAGAAGCCGTTGGCATCCGCGCCGATGTGCGGATAGTCACCCAGATACGGGCCGGGGTTGACGCCACCCGTATTCGTGCCGTCGTTGGTCACGTAGATCTTGTAGATGTTCCAGGCCCCGGTCGGGTTCGCCGTCTGGCTAACCGCGATATCGAGGTGATTTACAAGGTTCAACGAATTATTCGGGTTCCGGTCCAGCGTGAGGACCACCACGAAGAAGCGGTGCGTCGCCGCGTCATAAAGGCAGCTCGGGTCCGTGAGTTCGGGGCCATCGACGCCGGTGGAGCGGTTGACGGCCGGTGGGTAGCCGTAGAACGAGTTCAGGTCCACGGCGTGGTTCACATTCCGCGGGAAGCCGCCGACGATGTTGGTGGCCGTGTTGTCCGGCAGCACCGACTGCCCCGCGCTGTTGAAGACATTGAGGACGTCGTTTACCGCCTCCAGTTCATAGCCGCCACCCGCGCAGAGGCCCTGGTCGGGCGGCTCGATCGAGAACTGGTTGCCGCTCCGCGCGTAGCGCTGCTGGTAGAAGTTCAGTCCCTCGAAGCCGCTGTTGAAGGTCGGGTTCGCCTTGGCTTTCTGACCGCTGTTCACCGAGGCGCCGTGGCCGGTGCCGTGCGAGAGGCTGCGGTCGATGATGTTCCCGCTGTACGGGTCGGCCCCGGCGTCGCCGTCGCCATCGCTCGGAAACTCGGCATTGGTCACGTCGCCCTCACCCGACGGCGGGGCCTCGCCGGTCTGCGGGGACCCCGTGCCGGCGATAGGGATTTGCGTGACTGCGGCACTACTCTGCAACGGCGCCGCGTGGACCGATACCGTAGCCAGTGCGCTCAGCACCAGCATCAACGCGAGTAAGCCTCGGACGAGTTTGTGCGATTTCATGCGCTCTCTCCCCTGCTGACTGCATCAGTGCCCGGCCCAGGGGGCCAGGCTGCATCGTCGCGCCCCCAAAGTGCTCGCCGCTTCCAGACAACCGCGGCTGGAACGAGCCTCCTTTCCGTGTGAAATGGGACAACGGGCGCCGCGAAGCGCCCTGGACAACAGGCATGGGTATCAAGCTGGAATCGCGGGGCGGCCTGGTCGGGCCCCGGTGGGACGAGAAGGTGCGGCGGCGCCGGGCACCCGCCATACCTATCGGGCCGCAGCGGGCGCAGAGGTACTTCTTGCCGCTAGCGACATTGCCTGGCAAACAGCATATAGCGTAGGTTAGAGACCGGCACGGGCAGCGCCGGCCAAAATAGAGGGTGTGTAGGGTTATCTTAGCATTGATCAGACCTAATGTCAAGTGGTATTCATTTTTACACCATCTTTATACGCATATTTCACGAACTTTTCAGCATGTATAATCGCCGGAACAGAGCTATTGCAGTGGTCAAGCGCGATACTCAGAAGGCGGATCGCGGCTCACCGGGCGGCACGCCCATAATCCACCCCGCCGCGCCGAACGCCACGATCCGCGGGGGGCCAGGTGGCCGGGGGCCGCCGCCCCCGGCCGGGCGCGGACAGGGGAGCCGGCCCGTTCGCCCCCTTCCCGGAACGGGAAGGGGGCCGGGGGTTAGGCCGGCGGCGCCACCTCCCCGATGTCGCCGGCCCAGAGGCGGCGCATCTCCGCGCTGGTCGCCAGCAGTTCGTCCAGCGGGCCGGTGGCGGTTACGGCGCCGTCCTGGACCACGATGATCTGGTCGGCCCGGCGCAGCGCCGCGCGCCGGTGCGACACCACCAGCACCGTCGGGCGGGCCGCCGGCGCCGCCCCCGGCGGGCCGAGCACGCGCTCCCACAGCGCCTGCTCCGTCTCCACGTCGAGCGCGCTCGACAGGTCGTCACAGACCAGCAGCGCGGTCCCGCGCACCAGCATCCGCGCCGCCGCCGCGCGCTGCACCTGGCCGCCCGACAGCCGCACCCCGCGCGGGCCGACCAGCGTCTCCAGCCCCTGCTCCAGCGCCGCCACGTCGGGTTCGAGCACGGCGCGGTGGATGGCGCCGGCCAGCGCGGCATCCGTGGCGGGCCGGCCCAGCAAGATGTTCTCGCGCAGGGTCTCGCTGAACAGGCGCGGCACCTGCGGCGTGTAGGCGCTGCGCGGCGGCACGAAGAACGCGGCGGGGTCGGCCACCGGGCGCCCGTTCCAGCGGATCACGCCGCCCTCGGCGGGCAGCAGGCCCAGCAGCGCGCGCAGCAGCGTCGTCTTGCCCGCGCCCACCCGCCCGGTGATCACCGTGAACGACCCGCCCGGCAGGCACAGGTCGGCGTCATGGATACCGTGCGTGGCGCCGGGATGGCGATAGGTCAGCCCGCGCACTTCCAACAGGCCCGGCGGATCGGCGGCCTCCGCCGGTGCGTCCGGCGGAGAAGCGCCGTCCGGCGCGGGGATCGGGTGGTGGGCGATCAAGGCCGCCGGCGGGTCGTCCGGCATCAGCGCCACCAGGCGGTCAATCGACACCGCTTGCGCCTGGTAATCGCCGACGAAGTTGCCGATAAACGCCGGCAGGTCGGTGGCAAAGACGAGGTAGTACGTGAACAGGGCGAAATCGCCCACGCTGAACTGGCCCGCCGCCATCGCCTGCCCGGCCAGCAGCAAGATCACGCCGACGCCGAAATCGACGGAGCCGCCCTCAATGGCCTGGATGGCGGACTCGATGAGGCCGACGCGCAGTTTCGCTTTGCGCCGCGTATCGTTTAGCCCGTCAAAGTGCGTGATCACCTTGCGCTCCGCGTCGGCGACCTTGACGGCCTGCACGGCGCCGAATAGCTCGCCGAGGAAGCCGGTCACGGCATCGCCGGCCTGCCCGGCGGCGTACCAGGCCAGCCGGGCGCGTGCCCAGACGAAGTAGCTCGACACGATAGTGACGACCAGCGGCAGAAACACCACCAGGGTAATCGTCAGGTTAATGCTCGCCATGATGGCGACGGCGAGGACGAACGAGGTGATCTCGCCGAAGATCCCGCCCAGCCAGGTGGGAAAGTCGCCCGTCTCGCTCACGTCGTCGCGGTAGCGGTTGACCGCCTCGCCCGCCGGCACCGGCGGGGCCAGCGCGCCGGGCCGGCGCAACGCGGCGGCGAACAGGTTGCGCTGCACCAGCGTGTTGACCAGGCCGCGAAAGGTCCACCCGCCCCAGGCGTCGCCGAGATGGGCGGCCGCGCGCGCCAGTTGGACCGAGACGTAGAGGGCGATCAGCGCCGGGATGTC
>JAICKM010000238.1 GCA_025927935.1 Chloroflexia bacterium
AGGGTCAGCCAGCCCACCGAATACGGCAGATCGGCCCCGAAGTAGAAGGGATGCACGTCCCAGGTGATCGTCAGGTAAAACATGAAGTTGATCAGCAGGCCCATAAATGCGCTAAAGCGTGTGAACCAGCCCAGCAACACGGCCAGGCCGATCACGAGTTCCCCCGCCATGACCAGCAGACCGAACATGGTGGCATTGGGCACCACGATTGCGGTGAGAAACCCGCCCAAGGGCGAAGCGCTCGCCGCCACGGCAAGCTGTTTGCCGATATAGCCGGCTGCATTGGGATCCAGGAACTCCGGATCGAACAATTTATCCAGGCTGGCCCAGATGAAGGTAACCCCGAGGAACAACCGTAACGGCCAGATGGCTATACCCGGCCACCCATACTTTCGTAACACTGCTAATTGGTTTGCCATAGTTCAATAATCCTTGTAGCGCTTTCACTTCAAATGCAGATGATCCCAGGTACGCCGGCGCGGCACAGCCCGCGCCGACGATACGCGCCGGATGGTAGCCATGCCTCTACAGCCTCCCTCTATAATACCGGCCCCAGGTTAAAATCGCGTTGGAGTTTTTGCAGAGAATTTTAAGGAATTCCTTATATACAGGCCCACATACAGGCACATTGAATATGCTGGACCTATCGGCTGGTTGCCGGCCACGTCCGGATCCCGGAACGGGCACTTTCGACGGAGGCACGCAACACAAGAAGGGTTGCCTCGTGGGGCAACCCTTCGCTAGTATTGACGAAGTGATGGGCGGCGAGAATTACCGGGCGCGCCGGTGCAGCGCCAGGCCGCCCCCGTCAGCAGCAGGGCCGCCCCTGCCAGGGCCAGCAGTTGGAGCGGTAGCGTCGCGCCACCGGTCGAAGGCATGCCGGCCGGCATGGCCCCGGTCATCGGCGGCGGCGTGGTGACTTCTACCCGCAGCTTGGGCTGGCCGTTCAGCAAGCCCACGGCAAAGATGTCGTAGATCTTGCCGGCCTGGAGCGTAGTGCCGCTCAGATCGAGCGCCACCGTCGCGCTACCCGCCGGAGTGACGGCCAGGTTGTAGGTGCCCGCATCCACCGGCAGATACTGGCTGGCGTTCGGGAAGGCCAGGTTCGAGATCAGCGTGGGGCCGCCCTGGACTTTCACATCGACAGCCGGCGCGTCGGGTGAGGCATGGACCACGCGCACGTGGGCTTTGCCCGCAGCGGGCGCCGCCAGATTATCGACCAGGATAGTGGGCTT
Organism: Chloroflexia bacterium; assembly: GCA_025927935.1. The sequence goes on from JAICKM010000238.1 coordinate 1,236, forward strand.
GATATTCGCCAGTTGGCCGGTCGCCGCGACGGTGTAGGCCTTACCCGCGTCGAGCGTTGCGGTAGCGTCGATTACGGCCTTGTCCGCGCCCGCCCCCGCCGGAGTCACCTGGAAGCGGTGCGCGCCCGCGGGCAGATCCAGGTAATCGCTGGCCGTGAAGAAGGTCACACCCGACAACACTTTGCTGCCGTCAACCCACACATCCACTGCGGGAGCATCGGGCGAGGCATGAACCACGCGCACTTTGGCCGTCGCCGACTGGGCAAAAGCCGCGGGCACCAGCGCCAGCGAGAGCAGCAGCAATAAGCCGGCAAGCGGAAGCGATTTCAGAATCTTCATCGAGTACGATCCTCCTGAGCATATATCCCCGGCAAGAAGCGGCGGTAAGAATTGGATACCGCCATACACCGTGCTATCATACATCTTTGTTCATGCTTTGTCAACACTCGATCCTGAGAATCTGCTAAGTTGATTCAATTTCCAGGCATGGCGGGGTTAAGATGACGCTGTCAGGTTCCATGAAGCGCTAATGTTTGTTCAGTCCTGGCCCCTGCACTCTAAGGCCGAGCGCCCAGCCTGAACAGGATCCGACTCGCAATAACAAGGCGATCCGCGCCGGTAGGGCTTATGGAACCCGCAGCCTTAAATCGTGATTCCCTTCTCATATATTCGCCTTGGAGAAAGTTCCTGCTACTAGAGCATAAAGTAGATTTTTTGTATGGTTTTGTGTCAGCTTTTTGTCAGGCTGGAGACGGAACCTGCGCCGCCGATATGCTTTCTAAATGGCGTAGTCCAGTGCTATTCCATTAAAGTATGGATACTTACCGCCCACGGCCGTTGTCGCGGGCATGTCCAACGAGATGGCAGGCCACGCGGACAGCACATTGGCACCAGGTTTCTATTGGCACCAGGTTTCTTTAGTGAGGAGTAAACGTGCGTGATTAGTACCATCCCCGCGTCTAAAGCCCGATCGTATACGCTAACGTTCATCGCCCTGGCCGTGCTTGTGCTGAGCACAAGCTTTACGTTGGCCCGCCAGGCGGGCTCGATTCCCGCGCCGCTCGCCATGCCGAATTGGGGCCAACTGCCCTTGAGCTTTGAGCCGAACGTCGGACAGACGGCGCCCGCTGTCCAGTTCCAGGTGCGCGCGCCCGGCGGCACCCTGGGCTTCATGCCCACCGAAGTCGCGCTGGCCCTGCCCGCGGCGCAGGGCGCGACGGCCCCGCCCCCGCAGCTTATCCATCTCCAGTTCCTGGGCGCCAGCAGCGCCGCAACGATCACCGGTCATGACGAGTTGCCGGGCAAGGCGAACTATCTGCGCGGCCAGGACCCGGCGCAGTGGAAGACCAACGTGCCGACCTACGCCGGGGTCACGTATACCGGCCTGTACAACGGGGTCAACCTGGCCTATGCCGGCACTGCGGGCCTGCTGAAAGGCACCTACACCGTGGCGGCGGGCGCCAATGCGGACGCCATTCGCTGGCGCTATGCCGGCGCCTCCCAGGTGCAGGTGGACGCGGCAGGCAACCTGCAGATCACGGTCGCGGGCGCGCAGGGCCAGGCTGCCCACACCATCACCGAGCAGGCGCCCGTGGCCTGGCAGGACATCGAGGGTGTTCGTGTGCCGGTGGCGGCCCGCTATGCGGTGGCGGCGGACGGCACCATTGCCTTCGCGCTGGGGGCCTACGCCCGGTCCCAGGCGCTGACCATCGACCCGACGCTCAAGTTCGGTAGCTTCCTCGGCGGGAGCCTCGACGAATACGGCTACGGCCTGGGCGTGGATGCCGCGGGCAATGTCTATGTGGCCGGGCAGACCAGTTCCACCGACTTCCCGCTGGTGGGCCAGTTGTACACCGACAGCCCCGACAGCGATGCCTTCGTGACCAAGATCAACGCCGCGGGCACCGCCATCGTCTACTCCACCTATCTGGGCGGCAACGGCGCCGACTGGGCCGAGGATCTGGCCGTCGATGCCGCGGGCAACGCCTACACCACCGGCCGCACCGGGTCCGCGGATTTCCCAACCAGCGCGAATGCCGCGCAACCCACGGCGGGCGGCAGCACCGACGCTTTCCTGAGCAAACTGGCCCCCAACGGCGCGACCCTGCTTTATTCCACCTTCCTGGGCGGCGCGGATGTCGATACCGGCCGCGGCATTGCGGTGGATGCGAACGGCATGGCCTATGTCAGCGGCACGACCAGCGGCACGAATTTCCCGGTCAAGAACGCCTACCAGGCCACGTTTGGCGGGGAGATGGACTTCTTTGTCGCCAAGTTGAACACGCAGGCCAGTGGCGATGCTTCCAAGATCTACGCCACCTACCTGGGCGGCAGCGGCCTGGAGTTCGCCCGCAACTTTGAAGTGGGCGGGCGCATCACCATCGACGGCGCGGGCAATGTCTACCTGACCGACGAGACCTATTCGTCCAACTATCCCACCTCGCCCGGCGCCTTGCAGACCGCCTATTCGGCGGGCGGCAATGCCGACACGGTCGTCACCAAGCTCAACAGCGCCGGTAGCCTGGCCTACTCGACCTACCTGGGCCGCCCCGACGGCAGCGAACACGCCCGCGGCGTGGCCGTGGACGGCGTCGGCAACATCTACGTGACCGGCTACGGCGCCGCCGCCAGCTTCCCGACCACCGCGGGCGCGTACCGGGCCTGCGGCAATGGTAACGACTTCTTCGTCACCAAACTGAATCCCAGCCTATCGAATATCGTCTGGTCCACCTGCGTGGCCTACGGCTCGCCGTTTCGCTTGGTCGTCGACGCCGCCAATAACGTCTATGCCACGGGCCTGACCCGCTCGACGACCTTCCCCATGGTCAACGCGATCCAGACCGCCTTCCAGGGCTTCGAGGACGCCTTCGTCGTCAAGCTCGACCCGGCGGGCACGTCCATCCTGTTCTCCACCTATCTGGGCGGCCACGAGAGTCCGAGCGGGCAGAATGCCCACAGCGCGGCCTATGACCTGGCCCTCGACAGCGCTAATCCGCCGAATATCTATGTCACCGGGTCCACCGACACCGCGGACTTCCCCGTGGCCCAGCCCTTCCAGGGCTATGCGGGCGGGCGGGACGCCTTCGTGGTCAAGATCGATCAGGCCACGGCGGGGCCGCCGCCCTGCACCATCGAATACACCGACGTGCCGAACGGCAGCACCTTCTACCCCTACATCCGCTGCCTGGCCTGCCGCAACATCGTCGGAGGCTACGACAACGGGGATGGGACGTTGAGCTTCCGGCCCGGCAATAACGTGACGCGCGGCCAGGTCGCGAAGTTCGTCGCCAATGCCGCCGGCTACACCGACGACATCCCGGCCACGCGCCAGAGCTTCACCGACGTCCCGCCCACCAACACCTTCTGGCTGTTCATCGAGCGCGCCTATGCCCACAACGTCATCAGCGGCTACGACAACGGCGACGGCACCTTCAGCTTCCGCCCGAACGCCAACGTCACGCGCGGGCAAATGGCGAAGTTCGTCGCCAACGCCGCCAACTATACCGAGGACATCCCGGCCACCCAGCAGACGTTCCAGGACGTGCCGCACAGCAGCCCGTTCTGGCTGTTCACCGAGCGCGCCTATGCCCACAACGTCATCAGCGGCTACAACTGCGGCGGCACCGGCGAACCCTGCCCCGGTCTCTACTTCCGCCCCAACGCCAACGTGACGCGCGGGCAGACCAGCAAGTTCATCAGCAACGCCTTCTTCCCCAACTGCCAGACCCCGCGCTAAGCGCAAATACCTTCGGCGCGATCAGATGCGATAGCGCCGGAACAAGGACGGGCCGCCGAGGGATGTTCTCGACGGCCCGTCCGCTTTCTGCCTGCATGTTTCCGCTAGTGGCGTTGTCCCTGCTCCGGTCCCAGCCCGGCGGCGCGGGCGCGGCTAATGGCTTCGGCCCGGTCGGCGACCTGTAGCTTGCCGAAGATCGCGGAGACGTGGTTGCGCACCGTCTTGGGACTGAGGCCCAACCGCTCGGCGATGGCCGTGTTTGTGTAGCCCTCCGCGATCAGGCCGAGGATTTCCCGTTCGCGCTCGGTGAGATCCGGAAAGGCGAGCGGGGTGGCCGCCGGCTGGGGCGCCCCGAAATACTGGATCAGGCGCCGGGCTATGGCCGGGCTGAAGATCGCTTCTCCGCTGCTGATAATGTGGATGGCGCGCACCGTCTCGGCCCCTTCCGCGCCTTTGAGCAGGTAGCCGCGCGCCCCGGCCCGCATCGCGGCGAATACGGAGTCGTCGTCGTCAAACATCGTCAACACGAGGATACCGGTTTGCGGGCGGCTCGCCAGGATGCGGCGGGTCGCCTCGATGCCATTCAGGCCCGGCATGTTGAGATCCATCAAGATCAGATCCGGCTGCAGCGCCGCAGCCGCCGCGACGGCTTCGTCGCCGTTTGTCGCTTCGCCGACGACTTCCGTCGTCGGCTCGGCTTGCAGCAGCGCCCGGATGCCGTAGCGAAAGACAGGATGGTCGTCGGCGATCAAGATGCGAACACGCTCCATAGTAACGCAAAGCTCCTCTATGCCCAGGATGCCGGTATCCGGCCAGGTTCAGGGCAACGGCAGACGGACCCGAACCCAGGTGCCGCCACTGGGGCCGGGTTCGACAGCAAAGGTTCCGCTCAGCTCCGCCGCAAGCTCGCGCATCGAGTTGAGACCCACGCCGGACTGGTAGACGGGCGGCAGGCCCTGGCCGTCGTCGCTGATGTCCAAAGCGACCGCGCTGTCTATGGTGATCTGTATCGCGCAATTACGCGCGTGGGCATGGCGCACGACATTGGTGAGGGCTTCCTGGGCAATGCGATAACAGGCGACCTCCACGGCAGCCGGCAACGGAGGTAGTTGCTCCGGCGCGCGCAGGGTAATCGCGACGCCGCTGGCCCGGTACTGATGTATCTGCTCCTGAAGCGCCGCCACCAGGCCCAGGTCGTCCAGGGCCGGCGGGCGCAAGGCGTAGATCAACCGGCGGATATCGGTGATCGCCTGCTGCGCGTGCGCGGTGGCATCGGCCAGCAAGGTTTCCGCCGCGTCCGGGTCGCGGCGCAGCAGCGTGCGCGCCGCCGAGAGAGTGAGGGTCTGGCTGGCAAGCTGGGGACCGAGTCCGTCGTGCAAATCGCGGCGCAAACGGCGGCGCTCTTCCTCCCGCGCCACCACCAGCCGCTCGCGGGATTGCTGCAACTCGGCCGTAAGCTGCCGCAGATCTGCTGTCAGGCGCACATTATGCACTGCCACGGCCATTTGTTGGGCGAGATTCTGTAGCAGGCGCAAGTCGGCCCCGGCGAAGCTCTCGCCGGGCGCACGCGGCGCCAGCGCCAGTTCACCGACCCGCTCGGTGTGCGAGACGAGCGGCAAGCGAACCAGCGTGGCTGGGTCCGGCGCCATGCCGTAGGCGGCGGCCAGGTGGAGCGCATCGCCCTGCCGGATCAGGATGGCGACATAGGGCAGTTTCAGCGCCTGACCGGTGGTCTCCACAATGGCCGGCAGCAGGGCCTCCGGCGCCAGGGTGGCTTCCAGACGTTGCCCCAGCCGGGACAGCAGCGCATAGGGGTCGTCGCGTTCGCCGTACAGCAGGTGGTTGGCGCTGCGCTGCAAGTGCTCACGCAAAGGTTGGAACAGCACGGCCACCAGCCCGGTCGCCACGAGCGAGATCAGCAGGTTGCTCGTTGCCTGAAACAAGGTGGACAGGACTCCGACCAGCAGCACGTAGAGGACGACCACGATGGCGGTCAGCGCCCCGTAGACCAGCGTGCGGCTGATCAGGATATTGATGTCCCACAACCGGTAGCGCAAGATGGCGGCCCCAATGGAGAGCGGGATCAGCAATTGCGCCAGGACGACCACCGTGCTCGCGACCATCGAGGCCAGGATGCCGTGTGGGCCGGAGGTGATCAGCACCGTCTGCGGCCCCAGCGTGCCCACTACCGCGCCGGTGAAGCCAAGCACCACCCACTTGGTCTGCTGGCGCTGCGCCGGCCCCGACACGCGCCAGTAGCGATAGAGTTGCGCGAACACGCCGGACGCCAGGATAGCGATGAACTGGATAAAGCGCCAGGAAATGAGCCATTGCGTCACCGCCGAGGTGGGGAAGAAAAAGAGACAGATCCCGATCCCCACGATAGGAATCGCCAGGTAACGGGTCGTGCGGGGTACAAACCGGCCATCAGGAAACAGGTAGAAGAGCAGGAAAGACGAGGTGTTACCCCAGAATGCGACGACCGTAAACAACGCCTGCAACGCAGGGTAGCCGGCCAGGTCCTCCAGCGAGATGGAAGCAGTGATTGCGCCGTAGGTGATAACCGAGGTGGCCGTAAACAACGCCATGAAGTCGTCCCGGCGGCGCCAATAGATGATCCCGCCGACCGCGAACCAGGGCAGAGTCACGGCAATATTCACGACAAGAAAGTATCCGGCGAAGAAGCCCGCGGGCAGACCCAGCGCCGCCAGGTCGCGTGCCTGGGCGGTCGTCAGCGCGCATCCACCGCTGTCGCACACCGTTTGCAAGTAGACAAACTGCACGGGAAGCGCCAAGACGAAATAGGCCAGGGCCAGGCCAATCAGCGCCAGGCCGCCGGCGCGAGCCAGCGCCAGCCGGTGCTTGGCCCACCAGGCGACGGCGCCCGCGCGCCGGTCGGGATTCGCCTGCGGCGCCGCCGGAGCAAGTAGAGGGTTCACTGCTCCCCTCCTCTCTGCGCCATTGATTGACCACCGATGCACACCGTTGTGCCCAGCCGGCATACGACCGATTTTCTGCACTCTACCACGTTTTTCCCCGTTGCGCTATAGCCGCGACCGGCAAGAGCCGGTCGCGGCTAGCTTCGCTGGTGAGCGGCCCGGCAAACGCGCATGGCCCCGGCAGAGTCCTCTGACTCTGCCGGGAACCGAAGGGCGGGTATCTAGGCTTGCGCCGGCTCGACCAGATCGGGCGTTTCAGCAGCCGGTTTGCGGGACAGCCGCGCCGCGCCGAAGATGACCACCAGGGCAATCGCCACCGCCCAGGTCAGCCCCGCCGTCACGTAGAAGGGGCCGGGCGCGTCGGGAGATAGGAGATTGGCCCAGGTATTTTGGGACGCGTGCAGCAGCGTGACCAGCAGCAGGCTGCCTTTCGTGTTGTTGAAGACCCAGCTATAGATGATCGTGAGGGCGAACGAGAACCCCATGAACCAGGCAACGCCAATCGTATTGACGAACGTTCCGGCCGTCCAGGCGTACGGCAGATGGGTCAGGCCCTCGACCACGGCCAGCAGCAGGCTGGCGACCAGGGCGCTATGCGTGGCTTGCAGACGCGGCAGGGCTACCCCCCGCCAGGCGATTTCTTCGGTGTTGAGCAGCAGACCTATCGCAATGGTAACCACAAAGGCGAACACCGCCGACCCCAGATCGGCGCCGGCAATCGGTAAGGCGGGCACCGGGTTGCCGAGGGCGCCGTACAGTCCGAGGCCCCCCAGGATCAGGGCAGCGATGCCGCCCAGGGCCACCACATACCATTGGATACCGACCCGCCAGCGCAGGAACCGGCTGAACAAGGCGCGGATCCCGGCTTTGCCGCTGACCGCGCCGGTCACGATGACCGCGGCTATGGCGGGCGCCCAGCCTGTAGTAAATGCCAGAATATCGGGCAGGTGGAAGGGCAACAAGCCCTGGGACTCCAGGGCGGCCGGGACCATAGTTAGCCACTCCAGCGCGTAAATCAGGATAAACAGGGATGCAAGGGGATGCTGGCTAATGAGCCGTCGAAGGGCGGATGGGCGCGCTGCCGGCGCCACGCTGGTCATTACAGACACGGCGAAGTTCCTTTCCGGGAGTACCCCGTACTGAAATAG
>JAICKM010000770.1 GCA_025927935.1 Chloroflexia bacterium
CGCTTCCACAGCAACTTCTACCCCGGGCTGACCGCGCTGGCTCAGGGCCGGACCGCTCCGCGCCTGGGCGAGTATCGCGTCTTCTGGGGCGACATCCACAGCCACAGCGGCGAGGCCGGCGCGGGGCTGGGCACCTGCGGCACCGGCACCGTGGACGAAAATTATGCATATGCGCGCGATGTGTCCAACCTCGACTTCTACGCCTTGAGTGAGCACGACTGGCAGACGGATGCCACACACTGGGCCACGCTGATGCACAAGGTCGAGGAGTACAACGCGCCCGGCCGCTTCGCCACTATCCCGGCCTTCGAGTGGACCTCGCTGGTCTACGGCCACCGCAACGTCTACTACGCCGACCCACACGAACCCTTCTTTCTCTCCTGGCAGGAGGCCCAGGCGGGCGGAGGCCGCGACGCGATGGGGCCGGACGTGGACAGCCCGCGCGACCTGTGGCGCCGGCTCGACGCCCTGGGCTGCTTCGCGCTCACCGTGCCCCATCACCCCTCGGCCACATCCCACCCGTTGAATTGGGACTTTTACCACCCCAACTACGACCGGTTGGTGGAGATTTATTCATCCTGGGGATCATCCGAATACCCAGAAAACCGCTACAAAGGAGTCAACGCCGACCGCTATCCCCATCTCTACGTCCGCCCCGCACTGAACCGGGGCCGGCGGCTCGGCTTCGTAGCGGCCGGGGATGGGCACGACGGCAATCCCGGCAACGCCCAGAGTCCCGACTATAAACACCAGCATCTATATCACTACCTGGGCAGCGGGCGGACCGCCGTGCTGGCCCCCGAACTGACCCGCGCCGCCGTGCTCGACGCCCTCTACGACCGCCGCTGTTACGCCGTCACCGGCGCGCCGATCCTGCTCGACTTCCGGCTCTCCGGCCACCTCATGGGCCGCGAACTCACGGCAGACCAGGCCGGGCCGCGCCCGCATCTGACGGCCACCGTCCAGGGCACGACCCATCTCACACGGGTGGAGATCGTCAAGAACGGCCGCCTGGCCTACCGCGCCGAGTGTGCGGAAGAAGACTACAACGCGCACACGCTGGACTGGGTGGACGAGCAGTTCGATCGGGGCCGCGAGAATTACTACTACTGCAAGGTCAGCCAGCGCGACGGCGAAATGGCCTGGGCCTCGCCCATCTGGATCAGCCCGCGATGAGCGATATGCTGGATTACCACTGCTGTTAACGCCATACTTGACGGGGCGTCCCCGGCTGTCTATACTCAAACCAAGAGGAGGGCACGGTTGCTACCGCCGCGCCGCTCGCGGACCAAGCTGATCACCGCGCGAACAGGGGTCGCTATGAGCCATGTACGCCTGAGTGCGGAGTGTCCCGTGGCGGAACCCGCGCCGGAAGGCGGGGGGGCGCCGGGCGCAGCGCCCGCTCCGGCGGCGTTGCCGGGCTTCGGCGGCCCACTGCTGTTGCTCAGCGCCGGGATCGCCCTGGGGCTGGTGGTGGCGCCCGGCCCCGCCCCCGACGCCCTCGCCCTGGCAAGTTACGGCGCGGCCCTACTCACCTATGCGGCGGGCCGCTATCTGGCGCGGCGCGGCTGGGCCATGGCGGCGGCGGCGCTGGTCGTGCTGGTCGCGCTCGGCCTGGCCCTGCTGGCGTTCGGCCCCAGCCCCCTGCCCGACCGCAAGATCACCGCCTTCAACGCCTGGGCTTTCAGCCTGGGCGCGCACCTGCCGCCGCTGTTCGTGCCCCCGCCGCATCCCAATGCGGCGGGCGGCGTGCTGGCCGTGGCCCTGGGCCTGAGTGGGGCCGCCATTCCGGCGTGGCGGGGCCGGCGCCGGGCTGCCGGGGCGCTCTGCCTGATCCTGGCCGGCGCCCTGCTGCTGACCGCGTCACGCGCCGGGTGGCTGGCCGCTGCCGCCGCGCTGCTGGTGCTGCTCGCGGGCCGCACGCCGCGCTTCACGCTGACCGGGATGCTGCTGGGCGGCCTGGCCCTCGCCGGGATGATGAGCGCGGGGCAGCCCGCGCTGCCGGCCGAGAGCAAGATTCTCTCGACCTACAGCCTGGGCGTCCGCCTGGAGCAATGGGGACACACACTCGCGCTGCTGGAGACCCAACCGCTGACCGGGCTGGGCCTGGCCCGCTACCCCGCCGCCTATGCCCAGGCGGTCAGCGGCACCGGCCAACGGCCCTACGAAACTCCGGCCAACCTTATGCTCCAACTCTGGACCGATGCCGGGCTACCGGGCATGCTGGCTGGCGGCTGGGCCGCGTGGCGCGCGGCCCGGCTCGTGCGCGCGCCCGGTACGTCCGGCGTTGGCCCCGGTTGGCTGGTGCTGGGTCTCGGCGCCGCGTTGGCCGCACTGGCCGTCGATGGGCTGTTCGAGTCGGTGACCATCATCGCCTGGAAGGCCGGCGCCGGCTACGGCTACCTGACCTCGCCCCTGCCCTTCCTGCTCCTGGGCCTGCTGGCCGGATTGCGCGCGGACGGCGGGATGGTGCCACCGTTACCACGCGTCGGGAGCGTCGGGAGCCAGGACCAGCGTCGACGCGCCTCCGTCCACATGGAACACCATCCCTGTGACCTGCGACGACTCGTCGGACGCCAGGTAGGCGACCGCGTAGGCGGTATCCTGCGGCGTTTGCTGGCGGCCCAGCGGTAGGGTTGCGCCCGCGCGGCGGAGGTCTTCCTCGCTGAGGCCCTGGCTCTGCTGCAAGGCGATTTCCCCCTCGGTCAGCACCCAGCCGGGGATCACGTAGTTGACCCGGATGCGATCGCGGGCCAGAGCGCCGGCCAGTGTGCGAGTCAGGTTCAACAGCCCGCCCTTGGCCGCCCCATAGGCCACCAGCGTCGCCATCGCTTGCAGCCCGTGGATTGAGCCGATGTTGACGATGCTGCCGCCGCCCGCCGCGCGCAGGTGGGGCACGGCATATTTGCAGCAATAGAACGCGCTGCGCAGGTTGACGTTCAAGACCTGCTCCCAGAGTTCGGTCGTGGTCCCGGCCAGGGTCGCGCGGGGATACCAGCCGACATTGTTGACCAGCACGTCGATCCGGCCATAGGCCGCCACGGTCGCGTCCATAAGGGCCGCGCATTGCGCCTCGTCCGTCACGTCCACCGGCTGAAAGCGCGCCTCGCCGCCCGCCGCCCGCATCGCCGCGACTACCTCGGCTCCACGTTGCTCCTGCACATCGGCGACGACTACCCGCGCCCCCTCGCCGGCCAGCATCTCCGCGCATCCCCGCCCAATACCCTGCGCCGCGCCCGTCACCACGGCGACTTTATCCCGCACCCGGCTGCCCATCTCGCGTCCTCCCTCCACTCTCCACTATCGTCACTCAGCACGCCTCGTGATCACTTCTCGTA
>JAICKM010000679.1 GCA_025927935.1 Chloroflexia bacterium
GACCCTGACGACCGCCACGTGCAGGCGCTGATCATGGCGCCGACGCGCGAACTGGCCGTGCAGGTGGCGGAGGCCACGCACCGCCTGGGCCGCTCCAAAGGTCTCAGCGTGCTGCCCGTTTACGGCGGGCAACCCATCCAACGCCAGTTGCATGTCCTGGCCCGCGGGGTCCAGGTGGTGATCGGCACGCCGGGCCGGTTGCTCGACCACCTGCGGCGCGGCACGCTGGATCTGACTAACGTCAAATATGTGATCCTGGACGAAGCCGACGAGATGCTCGACATGGGCTTCATCGAAGACATCGAGAGCATCCTGGACACGGTGCCGGAGACCCGCCAGATGGCGCTGTTCTCGGCGACGATCCCGCCACGCATCGCCGCGCTGGCCCAGAAGTACCTGCATGACCCGGTGCGCGTCACTATCGCCCCGACCGAACTGACCATCCCGGCCATCGAGCAGTACTATGTCGAGGTCACGCCTCGCAACCGGCTCGACTCGCTGACCCGCATCCTCGATCACGATGAACCCGAGTCGGCCATCATCTTTGCGCGCACCAAGCGTGATGTAGACGAACTGGGCGAAGCGTTGCAATCGCGCGGCTTCGACGCCGAAACGCTGCACGGCGACCTGAACCAGGTACAGCGCGACCGCGTGATGAATCGCTTCCGCAGTAATCAGGTCGAGCTACTGGTCGCCACCGACGTGGCGGCGCGGGGCCTCGACATCAGCGGCGTGACCCATGTCTTCAACTACGCCATCCCGGAGGACGCCGAGGCGTATGTCCACCGCATCGGGCGCACCGGGCGGGCGGGCAAGACCGGCAAGGCGATCACCTTTGTGCAGCCGAATGAGATTCGCCTGCTGCGCATCATCCAGCGCATCATCGGCCAGAAGATCAACCCTTTGCGCTTACCCACGCTGGCCGATGTGGAGGCCCGCCGCCGCGAGGCGCTGAAGGTTTCGCTGCGCGAGCGCATCGCGGAGGGCAACCTTACGCCTTATCTAGACCTGGTTACGGAGCTGGCCGAGGAGTTCGACCTGGCCGAGATCGCGGCGGCGGCGGCCAACATGGCAAGTGCGGGCGACCGGCCGCTCACCGAGGTGGTGGAGGTCAGCAACACCAGCGACGGCGTGGAGCCGGGTATGGCCCGCCTGTTCCTGAACGTGGGGCGACAGGCAGGGGTGCGGCCCGGTGATATCGTCGGCGCGATTGCCAACGAGGCGGGCATTCCGGGGCGCGCCATCGGCGCTATCGACATCTACGACACCACGGCGTTTGTCGAGGTGCCCGCCGCGGAGCAGGAACGGGTTATGCGCGCCCTGTTACACACGACGATCAAAGGGCAGCGCGTGCAGGCGCAGGTTGCCCAAGGCGAACCGCCCGCGCGGGCGCCCCGGCCCAGCTTCACGCCGGGGGGGCCGCGGGGCGGGCATCACCGCGCCACCCACAAGGGCCACCCCGCGGGCAAGCACGGCAAGCCGCGCTACAAGTAGCGGGTATCGAGTGGGGCGGTTAGCCCTGGCGCGAGGCGGCGGGGGCCAGCGACTGGTCGCAGACGGTGGCGAACATGCAGTTGGCGCAACGCGCGGGGTCGTCGTGGCTGCGGTCCAGTTCGCCCGCCAACCGGGCCGTGCGGATCTCGTCCAGCGTGGCGAGCAGTTCGGCGCGGGCGGCGTCCGTGTAGTCGATGCGGAAGGTGGTCTCGGCGTAGCGCAGCAGGCCGTAGCCGGGGCGGCCATGAGTCTCTTCGACCAGCAGGCAATAGGCCAGCAGTTGCAGCACATCGCCGGGATAGGGCTGGGCGGCGCGGCGGGTGGGCTTGACTTCCACGGGAATGATGCGGCCCTGCTCTTCCAGCAGGTAATCGGGCTTGCCCACCAATCCGTAACGGCGCGAGAACAGCGAGTCCGTCGCGCGCTGCCAGGCCCCGGCATCGGTGTAGACCACGCGGGCGCGGGGCAGGCCGCTGCGCCCCTGCATGCGCCGCGCGGCGATCAGCGCCCCGCCACCCACCAGCAGGCTGAGCACCAGCAAAACGCCCAGCAGCGGCGCGAACTCACCCGGCACCGGCGGCCCCCGCCAGCGCCTGGTCCAGATCGGCGATGATGTCTTCCACCTCTTCGATGCCCACCGACAGGCGGATCAACCCCGGCGAGATGCCCGCGCCCGCTTTCTGCTCCTCGCTCTGGAAGGTGTGGATCATAGACGCGGGGTGGGTGATCAGCGTTTCGACCCCGCCCAGGCTCACCGCCAGGATACAGACTTTCGTGCGCCCGATCATGCGGTAGCCCGCCGCATAGCCGCCCTTTAGCTCGAAAGCCATCATGCCACCGAAGCCGCCGGGCATCTGGCGTTGCGCCAGTTCATGCTGGGGGTGCGACGGCAAGCCGGGGTAATAGACGTGGGCGACCGCGGGGTGCTCGGCCAGGAAGCGGGCCACGGCCAGCGCGTTGCGGTTGTGCGCGGCCATGCGTAGCGGATAGGTGAGCAGGCCGCGGCGCAAGAGCCAGGCTTCAAACGGATGCAGGACCGGCCCGTACACGCGCAGGTACTCCCACGCCGCGTCGATGCGCGCCCTGCTGCCCATGATGGCCCCGGCGGTCACATCGGCGTGGCCGTTCAGGTACTTGGTGGCGCTGTGGACCACCATGTCATAGCCCAGGTCGAGCGGGCGCTGGTTGTAGGACGAGGCAAAGGTGTTGTCGGTGATCGCCAGCGCCCCGCCGGCATGGGCGATCTCGGCGGTGGCGCGCAGGTCGGTCAGGTCTATCGTCGGGTTGGTGGGCGACTCGGTGTAGACGACGCGGGTGTTGGCGCGCATGGCGCGGGCAAATGCCTCGGTATCGGTCTGCGGCACCAGCGTGACTTCCACGCCGTAGCGCGGCAGCGTATCGTTGAGCAGCGACAAGGCCGACGTGTAGTGCGTCTGCTGGCCCACGACGTGGTCGCCTGCGCGCACGTTCGCCATGACGGCGATGGTGATAGCGGCCATGCCGGAGCCGACGGCCAGCGCCGCCTCGGCCCCTTCAAGGTCGGCCAGCAGCGCCTCGACCTGCTTGTCGTTGGGGTTGCCGTAGCGCGTATAGTACTCGCCCGGCGCCACCTGGGACGCGAAGGTGGCGCCTTCCTCCGGCGTGCGCAGGCGGAAGGTGCTGGTCTGGAAAATGGGCGGCGTGACGGCGGACGTGGTGTTCATGGCGTCCGTGCCGTGGATCAGCCGCGTTTGCATGCCCGGCGGGCGGTTTTCCGGTGTCGTCATAGCGTGTGCTCCTGTGCTCACGGGCCGGGTGGCGGCCCGCCCTCCGGCATCTCGCGGATGGTGTCCTGCCCGCGCAGCGGGTCGGCGCCCGCGTCGCTCTCCGGGTCCGCGCCTTCGGCGGCGGTGCTCGCCGCCCCGCCGGTACCGGCGGCCGTGTCGCCGGTCCCCGCCACCTCGCTGGACGCCGCTTCCTCGATGGTGCTCTCCTCGGTCTGCGCGTCCTCCTCGCCGGGCATGGGCAGGATGGGTCCTAGATCATCGGCCATGGTTGTGTCTCCGATCTACTTGGCGGCATCTCTTCGCTGAAAAGCATGTCATATCCCGCGTGCATTGTCAACTCGGCGGCGGCCAGCCGGGAACGGTCATTCTGAGCGCAGCGAAGAATCTCCGTCTTGCAGGCCGAAAGACGAGACTCTTCGCTGCGCTCAGAGTGACATTGGTTGTGTGACAATCTCCTCAACCGTATCCACGCTGCGTGCTATCTACTTGATACCTGTTCGCGTAGCGGTGCCGCAGGCACATACCTGACCGCTGACGGTTACATAAAAAACCCGCACCACCGGGTGAGGGCGATGCGGGTCGTGGCGCAGGTTATGTGCCGCCGGGGCGGGGTTAGTAGGTTTCGAGGTAGCGCTCGATCTCCCAGGGGGTGACGCGGGTGCGGAAC
>JAICKM010001101.1 GCA_025927935.1 Chloroflexia bacterium
ATCCCGTCGAACACGGCGGCCGGGCGCTACCCGATCAGCGTGGCCACCATCGCCCGGCGGCTGCTGTTCATCCAGATCGACCCGGCGCCGCCCGCCGAGCTGCTGCCGCGCGAGTTCGTGCTCGGCCAGGTGGACATCGCGCCCGGCCCGCCCGGGCCACCCCCCGACCCGCTCCGCTTGACCGCACCCGGGCCGGTCGAAGCGCCGCGCTGAGTATCGATTTCCGCCACGCATTGACACCAGCCATGATATAATAGTCCCGGCGCGGAGCGACCCATACCCGACCCCAGTGCGTGGCCGCGCTTTTCTGTCCCTGCTCTGTGAGTCCGCCCTGGACAAGCGGCTCCCTGGCGGAGCGCGTGGAACGCACATCCTCTCCATCGGGAAAGGTCGAGCGGCGATGGCTGATTCTCATCCGGGGCCTGCTTCCGAACGCGCGGCCGGTGCGCAGGCCGGCCCATCATCTGCGCAGTCGATGCTCTCCGGCAGTGGAGTGCGCGTGCTACTGCAGGCGTTGCAACGGACCGCAGGCCCACAGTACGAGCTGTTGCTGCAGGCGGCTGGTCTGCCGGAACTACTGGTTGCGCTGCCGCCTGATGGTCCGGAGCCCGCCCTGAGCCGGTCCCGCCTGGTGCGCTTGAATCAGACTGTCTTTCAGATGCTGGGCGAAGGACTCACGCGGCTGTTCTACCGCAACCTGGGCACCGCCCAAGCCCAGATTTTCGCCCGCACGCCCCTGGCGCAGCAGGCGGCCGCACAGATCGCGACGATGCCGACCGCTGAGCAGTACGAGTGGGTGGTACGCCGGCTCCTCGCCGTCGCCGTACGAGGGTGGAATGCGCAGCCTCCGGACGAGCATGCCGCACCCTGGTATCAAATTAGCGAAGATGCTGGCGCCTGGTATCTGACCACGGCAGATTGCACGGCCTGTGCGGGGGTGCGTGGGGCCACGGCCCCGCTCTGTAGCTGGGTGCCGGCCCTGTTCAGCGGGCTGGCGCGGATCTATGGGCAGCATGTGGCGGTGAACGAAGTCGAGTGTGCGGCCATGGGCGCGCCGCACTGCCGGTTCGCCGTGGATAAGCGCCCTGACTTTCCTAGGTAAACCAGCGGCGCGGTTTTGACGTATTATATTGTGTGGCGGCAGCCAGACCGCGCGTGCCCGGCCCCAGGCAGACACCATCGAAAGTAGTATTGACGCGCACGCACAAATCTGCTAAGATTATCAATGGAAAATTGTCGCGCTTTCCGCGGGCACCGGCGATTTCTTACGAAAGAAACTGGCGGTGAATGGCTGTCCGTGGATCGCTGACCGCTTTTAGTAAAGGAGTTCCCCTATCACCAAAACATTACGGGTAAACGATCGCATTCGCGCCCGCGAGGTGCGGGTGATCGACGAAAACGGCGAACAGATGGGTATTATGTTCGCCCGCGATGCGTTGAACCTCGCCCGGCAGCGCGATCTCGACCTGGTTGAAGTGGCGCCGAATGCGGTCCCGCCGGTCTGCCGGCTGATGGACTATGGCAAGTTCCGCTACGAGCAGACCAA
>JAICKM010000715.1 GCA_025927935.1 Chloroflexia bacterium
CAGCGGCAGGCTGCGGTCGCGTCCCACGTTCGCGGCGACCATCGGCGTGGGCGCTAGGCGTACCGTTTCCACATGGGGCGTGCCCGCGAACTTCTGGGCCTGGAAGTAGTGCTCACTGGTCGGCCACCAGGCGCCGTCGAGATCGAAGCCGTGCGCGGAGAAGTTGGAGAAGCAGCCGTAGGGCCGCTCGTTCTGGTGATAGAAATAAATCGGCATCAGGTCTCCTTGTAAATCCCTGGGTGGGTGATCTCCATGACGTTCTCCGGGCGGCGCGCGGGCTGGAACCCCTGCTGTTGATAGAGGCCATGCGCGTCGCGCGTGACCAGCATCCAGCGGCGCAGGCCCTGCAATTCGGGGTGGGCCAGGATCGACGCCAGCAGCCACTTCGCCAGCCCCTGGCCCCGGTAGTCCTCCAGCACGAACACATCGCAGATATAGGCGAACGTCGCATAATCACTGATGACGCGGGCGAAGCCGGCCAGTTGATCGCCCGTATAGAGGCCGAAGCAGAGGGAATGGGCCACTGCCTTCTCCACGACCGCCCGTGGGATGTTCTCGGACCAGTAAGCGCGGCGCAGGTAGCCGTGAATCGCGTCAATATCCAGCCGGGCCGGATCGGTGCTGATGACAAACTCGCCCCGGCGCTGTTCCACGATCTCCAAGTATCCTATCCTCCCCGGCGGCGCTAAACGGAATCGAGGATGTCCTTAGCTCGCCGGCCTGAACCGCATCGCAGACCAGACATCGTCCACTGAGATCAAGAAAACCCCTTGCCAGCCCGCTTGCTGGACCACGTCCCAGCCGGTATCGCGGCTGATGTCGGTCTGGATCTTCGAGGTCTTTTTGGGAAACGCGATCCAGAGCATCCCGCCCGGCTTGAGCGCCGCCATAGCCGCCGGGGCGTACTGCGCCAGGTCGGCTTTATTCTTCGCGAACAACTGCACGAAGTCGAATATGCCGTCCGGCGTAGCGGCCAGATCGACCCCTTCCGGCAAGGGATCAAGCAAAGCCCGGTAACCGTCCGGGGCGTTGAGGATCAAGGCCCGCCGGCCCGGCTTCAGGCCAAGCTTTTTGACCAGGGAACTATCCGCCATACTTATCATCTCCGTTCCGGCAGCCGGAACCACGCGCCAACCGGCGCCCGCCGGGCCACCCGCGCATCTCCTCCAGGATAACATACCCGTTCAACCGGCGGGCGCCAGGCCCAGCAAGCGGGCCACCAGCGGCAGCACCGTCTCGGCGCGCGCCGTGTCGAAGTCCTCGGCGGCGGTGGCGGTCGCGGGGCGCATGGGGCCACTGCGTACCTTTTCGCCCATCTTGCGGCGCTCGGCGGCGGGGAAGGTGGCGAAGGTGCGACGCAGCAGCGGCAGCAGCGCTGTGAAAGTATCGGGCGGCAGGCCCGTCACCCAGCTATCGAGCACCTGCCAGAGCGCCTCGTCGTGCAGAAGCAAGAGGCCGCTGCCGCGCAGGAAGCCCTCGACCCAGGCCGCGGCGGCGGGCGGGTTGGCCGCGCGGGATAGGGCCAGCCCCAGCCGCCGGGCCACCTCCTCGGCGGACAGGGCCTCGGCGTCGAGCAAAATGCGGCAGCAGCGCCCGGCCACCAGCCCATGCACGCCCGCCTGGTCGGCCAGCCGGCGCAGGGTGTCTTGCCAGGCGGCGCGCTGATCCGGGTTCTGCAACAGCGCCACCGCGCCCTGGACCTCCATAATGTGCTTGAACATAGCGTCCGCGGCCTCGTCGTTGAGCGAGGCGCAGGCGCCAGGCAGCCCGATGCAGATCCGCGCGACCAGGCCATCAACTACCGTGCCGACCATACCCGCGCCGGTGCCGCGCACGTTGCCGTAGCGCAGCACACTCGCCAGCGGCGGCAAGGCAGCCATCAGGTGGGCGACATCGCTGGCTCGCGCGGCCTCCGCTTGCAGGCGCGCCATCAGGTGGGCCAGGGCATCCGGCAGGTCGGCCAGCAGCGCCTGCTCCACCAGGCCGGTGAGCGCGGGCAGATCGGGCGCCCGGTCGGCGGCGGCACGGGCGAAGGCTGTAGCCGCGTCAAGAATGGTGTTGCCCCAGATGCCCGCCTCGATCAGCGCCACGGCGAACGCCGGGTCCCACTGCGTCTGCCAGAGTTCGTGGAAGGTGCCCTTCTTACCCGCCACGCGGTTGAGCCGGCCCCAGGGTACGCCCAGCAGCGCCAGCCGGTGCAGCAGGCGGCTGCGATCCAGGTCGGTCGGTTTGCGCAGGTCCAGGTCGAGTTGGCGCTGGGTCGCCTCGGCGGGCAAGCGCAGGCGGCGCTGCTCGCGCTGCAAATCGGCCTGCAAAGGCACCACCGGTGTATCGGCGGGCACCACGCCCAGCCGCTCGCCGACGATCAGTTTGTCGTGGATCAGGCCCATCGGCAGGTCGTCACCGAAGCAGAGCACGGTGCGCGTAGCCTCGTTGAGTTCAGGCAGGCCGGGCACGGGCCGGTCGCGCAGGGCGGCCAGGGCGTGGGCCAGGCGCACCGCTTCGATCACGTGGGCGGCAGATGCGTCCAGGTCTTCGTCGCGCAGCAGCCGGGCCACGCGGGTCATCCAGCGCACGGCCACCTGCTCGCTCGTCGCACCGTCGCCGCCGGTCTGCCACAGGTGCTCATACCAGCCAGGCGACTCGATGCCCGCGCCGTAACCCCCGGCCATGAGCAGCCGGCCATGAGTCCAGGGCACCCAGGTCGCTGTGACCTTGACCTTCGGCAGCCCGGCCAGCAGCGCGGCGTCGGCCTTCGCGGAGGGCAGATCGACCAGCGCGGGCGCGTGCAGCGCCCCGCAGACGACGGCAATGCGCGCATAGCCTTCGCGCTGGGCGGCGCGGATGGTCTGGCGCATGTAGGCTTCGCGCTGCGCCTCCGCCGGGTCCTCCTGCGCGGGCAGGGCCGCGCGCAGGGCCGTCATGCCCTCCAGGATCGCGTCAAACACCTCGGCGCTATCGCGGCGGCTCTCGACCAGATGATCCCACCAGCGTTCGCTGTCGCTGTAGCCCGCCGCCTGGGCCAGCCAGCCCAGCGGATCGGCCCAGGGATCGGGTGCGGGCGCCTCCTCATCAACAGGACTCGGGGCCTCCGGCGCGGGCGATGCGTCCTCGGACGGCGGCGCAGCGGGCGGTTCGGGCGGTGCGTCGGGCGCGGACTCGTCTGCCGGGCCGGCCAGCCGGTGGGCCTGGGGCAGGTCCATGAAGCGCACGGGGATGCCGCCCGCCAGCCCGTATTCGATGGCCTGCCACTCCGGCGAAAAGCCGGCGAAGGGATAGTAGACGGCGCGGCGCGGCTCGTCGGGGCGGTAAATCAGCAAAGCCACCGGCGGCTGCATTTCGGCGTGGGCTAGCAGCGGCAGCACGTCGGCGGCGTCGGGCGGCCCCTCCACCAGAATCACGTCGGGCCGCAGCTCCGCCAGCGCCCGGCGCAGGCTGCGCGCCGAACCGGGGCCGTGGTGGCGGATGCCGAAGACATGCACCCCGTTGTTGCCGGTATGAGTTTTAGCGGCGTCTACCTGCAGCATGTAGCCTCCTGAACCGCTCAGAGCAACGAATAGGCACGGCGCACATGCGCGCCGAAGAGTTTGTCGTCCTCCCACCGCCAGGCGAAGGCCGTTGCTAGCGCCGTCCACGCGGCCACCGGGCCTTCCCCGCCGCAGATCGCCACCCCGCCGTCGCCACCGCGCA
>JAICKM010000691.1 GCA_025927935.1 Chloroflexia bacterium
CGGTGGTCGCCAATACCGGGGCGCTGATGCCAAAGTTGAATGGGTTGTTGACGGAACCGAACGGTCCGCCGGCCGACACCGAGTACGATTGGAACAACTCGCGGAACTGGGCAGCGCGGACGTCGCGCGAGCGGGTGCCCCGGAAGCGCAGCCAGTCGGTCACGTCCCAAATCGCGCTGATTTTCCAGGTCGCGAAATCGTGCGACCTGGAGATGCCGTCGTTGGCACCGAGCGTGCCGTTCACCTTGTTGCGGGTGCCGCGGATGGCGCCGTCGAGCTCGAAATACTTGCCGATCGGCGCATCCTGGAACACCGGCACGTTGAGTTCGCCATAGCCTTCGAGGACGTCGATGGTGCCGCCGTAATCGAGGCCGTAGCTGAGCGTGTAGGCGGTGTACCACGGCTGGTCCTGCAGATCGTGTGTGACGACGCCGTGCTCGCGTCGCCATTCCACGCCGGTCGCGAGCTTCACCGGACCTGCGCCGAAGCCCGAGAACAGGTCGCCGCGCAGGTTCACCGCCGCCGCGTCCTGCTTGTAGGTCGAATACTCCTGCAGCGTGCGGAAGGCGTAATCGACCGCTGCCGGATCGGCATTGCTCGTGCCGAACAGGTTGAGCGGAACGCACGTGCCGCCGCCGGCGGCGTTGGCGACGTCGGTCGACGAATAGGGCAGGCCGGTGTTGGGGTTGATGCGTCCCGGAATGGTCACACCGCAAACAATGCCGCCCGGCGTCTGCACCGCATCGAGCGCATAACTGAGGAACGTGCTGACGACGCTGTGGTAAAGATGCTGGTCGTTCTTGTTGACGCCATGCTGGTAATAGGCGTCCCAGTTCCAGTTACCGCCGAGGCTGCCGTTGAGGTCGGCCACCACGCGCCAGGTCGAGTTGTTGGTCTCGTTGCGCGCCGTCTGCACGTTGACCATGTTGCGACCGAATTCGGCGCCGTTCGGACCGATCGCCGCTGCCACCGCCGGCGTCAGGAAAGCGTTGTCGGGCGCGATGTGATTTCCAACATAGACGCCGTTGGCAACTTCAAGCGCATAGGGGCCGATGGCGCCGTTCGCCACTGGATTGACCGCTTCGCTGCGCGCGTAGAAGCCTTCCAGCGACGCGCTGATCGAATCGCTGATGTCGTAGCTCGCGTGCGCCAGCGCGCTGTACTTCTTGAGGCTCGGCCTCATCGTCGTGGTGTCGTAAGCGCCGACGGCGTACTTGTCGCCGCCCTGCCGAAAACCGAAGAATCCGGCGCCGGCCGAATATAGCCCCTGATCATATGGGATCACGCCGGTTCCGGCCTCATTCAGCTGAACCGGTGGGCCGCTTACCGGCGGCACGTTAATGCAGGCGCCGTTGAAGATGGTGCACGGGGCCAGGAACCCGGTCAGGCTGGTGTTGGCCGACGTGGCGCCCGGGCCGACAATGTAGTGCGGCTGCCCGTTCGTCAGGTAGTCGGGGTTGGTGAACATGCCATAATTGGCGCTGCACCAGTCGCGCACGTCGGAGCAGATGCCGATCGCGTTGGTCTTCTGGTATTCGCCGCCGATCACGAAGTGTCCCCGGCCGTCGGCGAAGGGAGTGCCATAGGCCAGTGAAGCGTGGTATTCCTTGCCGTCGCTGTGGTGCGTCGTCTGGGTGAAATCCACCTGCCCCTTCAGCCCGTCCAGCTGCGTATCGAGGATAATGTTGACCACGCCGGCAACCGCGTCCGAGCCGTAGACGGCCGAGGCGCCGCCGGTGACCGTTTCCGTTCGCGCCACCAGCATCGAGGGGATCAGCGTGACGTCAACGCCGCCGCCGGTGGTGGTCGGCACGAAGCGCTTGGTGTCGACCAGGGTCAGCGTGCGGGTGCCGAAGAACGGGTTCAGGCCGCGCAGGTTGACCAGCTGCGCGCCGACGTTGAAGTTGCCGAGGCCGACGTTGTTGGCGGCGAAAAAGTTTGAATTCGAGGGCAGCTGCTTCATCACCTCGGCGACATTGTTGAGGTTGAGGTTCTCGATGTCCTTCTGGTTGAGCACCGTGACCGGCTGCGGCGTGTCGAAAGTGCTGCGCGCGACGCGCGAACCGGTGACCAGGATTTCGTTCTTGTTCTTGGTCGCCTGGCCGTTGGCCTGGACATCGGTGTCGCTGGTCGTCTGCGCGTTGCCGGGAACGCTGGTGTCGTCTTGAGGAGGAGGTGCGGAGCTGTCTTCGGCGAAGGCCGTGCCGCCCGTCGCCAGGCCGATCGCCAGCGCGAAAGTGCTCAGGCCGAGGCGTGACAAATGCTTGCGGGAAACCATGCTCCTCATCGTCTTCTCCCCTTTTATCGAGGCCGTGATGGGTGCGGCCTCCGTCTTTTTGTTTCGGTCAAATTCCGCCTTGCGTTTGAAAAAGTCAAACGTTCCGCGACAACGCGACGTAATCGTGTGGGATAAGCCCGCGCGCAGTGGCAAAAATGTTCCCATCGGGATCGCATCCGCGCTTGAGCGGGGCTCCCCTTCTGCGCTACCGCTACGCCGCTTGAGCGCGGCGCCCCTTGTGCGCTACTGCTTGGCTGCTTGAGCGCGGCGTAGTGGTGCTCTAATTCCCGCTTGCCGTTCTCCGGCCCTTGGACTGATGCACGCTTTCGCCAATCCCGCCCGCTTCCTGCGCATTGCCCGGCCGCTGACGCCGGTGCTGCTGCTGTCCGGGCTGGCGATTACCGCCGCGGCGTTGGTTTACGGGCTGGCCTTCGCCCCGGCCGAGCGGTTGCAAGGCGAAACGGTGCGCATCCTGTTCATCCACGTTCCCGCCGCATGGCTCGGCATGGCGGGGTGGAGCGCGATCGCGATTGCAAGCCTGGTCGAGCTGGTCTGGCGTCATCCGCTGGCCGCGCTCGCCGCGCGCGCCAGTGCCGAACCGGGGGCGGTGTTCTGCGCGCTGTGCCTCGCCACCGGTTCGCTGTGGGGGCGCCCGGCGTGGGGCACTTACTGGGTGTGGGACGGCCGGCTGACCAGCATGCTGGTGCTGCTATTTCTCTATTTCGGATACATTGCGCTGGCGGCGGCGGTCCAGCGCGAGGGCGGATCGAGCCGGATCGCGGCGATCTTCGGGCTGGTCGGGGCGATCAACATCCCGATCATCCATTACTCGGTGATCTGGTGGAATAGCCTGCACCAGCCTCCCAGCCTGGGTTGGGGCACCTCGGCGATGGCGGCACCGTTTCTGTGGGGCCTGCTCGCCGCGACCCTTGGCTTTACCCTGATCTTCGCGGGCGTCGTGCTGGCGCGAATGCGCGCCTTGCTGGCCGACATTCAGGCCGAAGCGCGCCTGCGGCGCAAGGCGCTGGACGACTGATGCGAGAGGGGCTCGATCCGTGGCCATTCGTGATCGCCGCCTACGCGCTCGGCGTGGCCGCGACGCTGGCGCTGGTTGCGTGGAGCTGGTGGACGATGCGCGCGGCCGAGCGCCGGCGCGGCGCGGCGAGGGCGCGATGAGCGCGGCGTTCAAGCCCAAGCACCAGCGCCTGGTGCTGGTCGTGGTGGCGCTGGTGGCGATCCTCGCCGCCGGGGCGCTCGCGGCCTGGGCGTTGAAGAACCAGGCGAGCTATTTCTACATCCCGAGCCAGATCGTGGCCCATCCGCCGGACCCGGATCGCGGCGTGCGCCTGGGCGGGATGGTCAAGACCGGATCGCTCAAGACCGCATCCGACGGGGTGACGATGCATTTCGTGGTCGACGACGGAGAGGCGCAGGTGCCGGTGACTTTCGCCGGCCTTGCCCCGGACTTGTTCAAGGAAGGTTCCGGGGTCGTTGCCGAAGGCCACATGATGAAGGACGGGACATTCGTGGCCGACAACCTGCTGGCCAAGCATGAC
>JAICKM010000157.1 GCA_025927935.1 Chloroflexia bacterium
ACTTCGGCCAGGAGGCGAATCCGTTCCTGGGCTGGCGGGGGTTGCGCGTGGCGCTCGACGAACCCGACCTGCTGCGGACGCAAGTGCGCGCGCTGTTGCGGGCCGGGGCCGGGCGGGCCGTCTATATCATGTTCCCGATGGTGACGACGCGCGACGAGTGGCGCCGCGCCCGCGCCCTGGTGGACGAGGTGCGGGGAGAACTCGCGGCAAGCGGCGACCCCGGCCCGTCGGAACTCGCCGTGGGCATCATGGTGGAGGTGCCGGCGGCGGCCTTGCTGGCGCCGGTCTTCGCCGCCGAAGCCGACTTCTTCAGCATCGGCACCAACGACCTGACCCAGTACACGCTGGCCGCGGATCGCGGCTCGGCGCGGGTGGCGCATCTCTACAGCCCGATCCACCCGGCCGTGTTGCAGTTGATCGCGCGGACGGTGGAGGCCGCGCACGCGGCAGGGCATTGGACCGGCATCTGCGGCGAGGCGGCGGGCAACCCGGCCTGGGCGCCGCTGTGGGTCGGGCTGGGGGTGGACGAGTTGAGCATGGCGCCGGCCGCCATCCCGGCCGTCAAACGGGTGATCCGCGGGCTGCGCGCCGGCCAGGCCGAGACCCTGGCCGCGCAGGCGCTGGATGGGGCCACGCCCGCGGATGTGGAGGCAGTATTAGACACGGCCGCACGGGCGGCAGAAGCGTAAGGTACTCGTATTATGGCTACGGCAACATTATCAGCCGCCGAACGGTCGGCGGCGTTAGCGCAGATGGCCGCCGAGGGCGTGGATATCTTCGTCGTCGGCGGCGGGATCACCGGGGCGGGCGTGGCGCTGGACGCGGCGGCGCGCGGTTACCGGGTGGGGCTGGTGGAGAAGGGCGACTTCGCCAGCGGCACCAGCAGCAAATCGACCAAGCTGGTCCACGGCGGCATCCGCTATCTGCCGCAGTATGACTTTGTCCTCGTTCGCGAGGCGCTGGTCGAGCGCGGGCTGCTGGTGCGCAACGCGCCATTCCTGGTGCAGCCGATCGGCTTTGTCTTGCCGCTGTACGCCGACGCCAAGCGCCCCCTGGGCACGCCCATCGTGCCGCCCTTCGGCATCGGCATGAGCTATCTGCTGCAATCGGGCCTGCTGCTGTACGACATCCTGTCGGGCCGCCTGGGCGTGCGCCGGCATCGCCGCCTGAGCAAGCGCGCCGTGATGCAAATGGCGCCTTGCCTCAAAACCGAGGGGCTGAACGACGCCTTCATCTATTATGACGGGCAGACCGACGACACCCGGCTGACCGCGACGGTGATCCGCACGGCGGCGGGGCACGGCGCGCTGGTGGCGAACTACGCCGAACTGACCCGCTTCGACCTCGAAAACGAGCGCATCACGGCAGCCTATGTGCGCGACCGCATCACGGGCACGGAGCACCGCATCCGGGTGGGCACGGTGGTCAATGCGGCGGGCGTGTGGGCCGGGCGGATCGAGGCGCTCACCGGCGGTGAGCCGCAGATCCACGTCGAACCGGCCAAGGGCGTCCATCTGACCGTGCCCCGCGCGGCGCTCAAGATGGGCAAGGACGCCATTGTTTTGCCCGAAACCGAAGACGGGCGGCTCCTGTTCATCGTGCCCTGGGGCGCCCGCGTGACCATCGGCACCACGGATACCGAGGGCGGCGACATCGACCGCCCGGCGGCCACGCAGGATGATGTGGCCTATATTCTGCGCCACATTAAACGCTACATGCAATGCACGCTGACCGAAGCCGACATCATCAGCACCTGGGCGGGCTACCGGCCGCTGGTGCGCTCCACCAAGAGCGACGCGGCGTCGTCCAAACTGTCGCGCACGCACGCCGTGATCGACAGCCCCGGCGGGATGGTGACCATCGTGGGCGGCAAGCTGACCACGTACCGGCGCATGGCGCAGGATACCGTGGACCATATCAGCCGCGCACAGGGCGACCCCATCGCCCATGTCACCGAGCGGCTGCCGCTGGCCGGAACGGTGGGCTGGCAGGAAGCGGCGCGCCAGGTGGCGAACGCGGCGCCGCGCGACGGGCTGCGCCCGGACACGGTGCGCCGCCTGGATCGCTACGGGGCCGCCGCCGGGGTGATCCTCGACCTGATCGCGGCGGACCCCGCGCTCAGCGCCCGCGTGGTGCCCGACCTGCCCTACATCATGGCCGAGGTGGTCTATGCCTGTCGCTATGAAATGGCGCTGACGCTGGACGATGTGCTCGACCGGCGGCTGCGCGTCAACTTTGAAGCCTGGGACCACGGCAGCGCGGCGGCCCCGGCGGTCGCGGCCCTGATGGCACGCGAGTTAGGCTGGGACGCGGCGGAAATCGCGCGCCAGGTGGACGAATATCGCGTGCTGGTGGGCCAGGCCGACGCGGGGAAGACGGCGGCGGAGCCGGTGCCGGTGTCCGACCGGCAGGACATGCATAGCTAAACGCCCGCCGCAAGCGGGACCAAAGGAGGTGATCCCCGCAGATACACCGGAAACGCTGGTGAGGTAGAGAGCGACCAGGCGCGCGCCGTGTGCTGTGCGGCGCACACCAATCAGAGGGCGCGGCCGGAAGGAAGCCGCGCATAGACAGAAGGAGATGTAGGATGAGACGCAACGGGCTAACCGGGGAACTGCTCGCAGAGTTCCTCGGCACCATGGTCCTCATCATCTTCGGCGATGGTGTGGTTGCCATGGTAGTGGCATTGGGCAAAGGCGATTGGCAGACGATTACCTGGGCCTGGGGCCTGGCAGTGACCATGGGTGTGTATGTGGCGGGCGGCCTGACCGGCGCCCACCTGAACCCCGCCGTGACGCTGGGTCTGGCGGTGCGCCGCGGGTTCCCCTGGAACAAAGTCCTCCCCTATTCCATCGCCCAGATCGTGGGCGCGTTCTGCGCCGCGGGGCTGTTGCTCTTGAACTATAACCCCGCGATTGCCGCCTTTGAAGCAACCAAGGGCATCGTGCGCGGTGCCGCGGCAGGGGCCGCCAATTCGGGCACGCCCGCAACCGCCACCATCTTTGCCACCTATAACAACGCCGCCGCCGGCATCCAGTGGGGCAACGCCATGCTCGACCAGATCATCGGCACGGCGCTGCTGATGGCGCTGATCCTGGCGATCACCGACAAGCGCAACCAGGCCGTCGAGGCCAACCTGGCCCCATTGATCATCGGTCTGCTCGTCGTGGTCATCGGCATGGCCATGGGCGGCGCCGCCGGCTACGCCATCAACCCGGCCCGCGACCTCGGCCCGCGGCTCCTCACGTCGATTGGCGGCTGGGGGCTGAATCCCTTCACCTATACGGCGGATTTCTTCGGCATCGCCCTGCCCTACTTCCTCGTGCCCATTATCGGACCGTTAGTGGGCAGTGTACTAGGCGCGTATGTCTATGATTACGGGATCAACCAGTTCCTCGTGGCGCGCGGCGAACCGGAAGCCGATGTGACTGTGCGCGGCGAAACGGTCATCGACAAGCCGCAGACGGCGGCGCACTAAGAGCAACCTAACCTCCTGCCCCTTCCCGGCGCGGGAAAGGGAAGCGCGGCGGGCCTAACCCCCCGGCCCCCTTCCCGGTGCGGGACGGGGAGATGGGAGACGGGCCTAACCCCTCGGCCCCCTTCCCAATGCGGGACGGGGGAGACGGGTGGGGCACCAGGCTTATTCGCACCGGGAGTGGGCGCACGCTGGAGGCGGCGCGCGCCACTCCCACCAACCATCCGCGATGTCTAGCACGCAAAGGAGCGAACACCATGGCCGAAACCAAGTATATTCTTGCCCTGGACCAGGGCACGACCAGTTCTCGCGCGATTATCTTTGACCACAGCGGGCATGTGGTGGCGC
This sequence comes from Chloroflexia bacterium, assembly GCA_025927935.1. Next base: position 3,824 of record JAICKM010000157.1, read on the forward strand.
AGAGCAACCAGGAGTTTGAACAGATCTTCCCGCGGCCCGGTTGGGTCGAGCACAACCCGGAAGACATCTGGAGCAGCCAGATGAATGTCGCCAAGAAGGTGATGCAGGATAAGAACCTGCAAGCGAGCGACTTCGCGGCCATCGGCATCACCAACCAGCGCGAGACGGCCGTGATCTGGGACCGCAACACGGGCCGGCCCATCCACAACGCCATCGTCTGGCAGGATCGCCGCACCGCGGGCTTCTGCGACGACCTCAAGCGCCGCGGGTGGACCGACAAGATCCGCGATAAGACCGGCCTGGTGATCGACGCCTATTTCAGCGGCACCAAGGTGAAATGGCTGCTGGATAATGTGGAAGGCGCCCGCGACCGCGCGGAGCGGGGCGAGTTGCTGTTCGGCAACATCGACACCTTCCTCATCTGGCGGCTGACCGGCGGGCAGGTCCACGTCACCGATTACTCGAACGCCAGCCGCACGATGCTGTTCAACATCCACGACCTGAAATGGGATGAGGACATCCTCAAGGAGTTCAACATCCCGGCCGCGATGCTGCCCAGGGCCACCGCCAGCAGCGAAGTCTACGGCAACTCGGTGGCCGATCTGCTCGGCGGCTCCTTGCCGATCGCGGGCGATGCCGGCGACCAGCAGGCGGCGACGTTCGGCCAGGCGTGCTACACGCCGGGCATGGCGAAGAACACCTATGGGACCGGGTGCTTCATGCTGATGAACACGGGCGAAACCGCCGTGCCCAGCAAGAACAACCTGCTGACCACTATCGGCTGGGGGCTGAACGGCAAGGTCACGTACTGCCTCGAAGGCTCGGTGTTCGTCACCGGCGCGGCGGTCCAGTACCTGCGCGACAGCCTGAAGATTATCGGCACCGCCGCGGAAACCGAGGCGCTGGCGATGTCGGTGCAGGACAGCGGCGGCGTCTACGTGGTGCCCGCGTTCGTCGGCCTCGGCGCGCCCTACTGGGACCAGTATGCCCGCGGCGCGATCCTGGGCCTGACCCGCGGCAGCGGCCGGGCCGAGATCACCCGCGCTACCCTGGAGGCAGTGGCCTACCAGAGCCGCGATCTGCTGGAGGCGATGGTGGCCGACAGCGGCGTGGATCTGAAGGAATTGCGGGTGGACGGCGGCATGGTCGCCAATAACTTCCTGATGCAGTTCCAGGCCGACATCCTGGGCGTGCCGGTCGAGCGCCCGCAGGTGGCCGAGACCACCGCCCTGGGCGCGGCCTATCTGGCCGGGCTGGCGGTGGGCTACTGGAAGGACCAAGCCGAGATTCAGCAGAACTGGGCGCTGGATAAGAAATTCACGCCCAACATGGACGAGGCCACGCGCGAGAAGCTGTACAAGGGCTGGAAGAAGGCTGTGACCCGCGCCCGCGATTGGGAGGAAGCGGAAGCGTAGCGAGTGCTGAGTGCTGAGTGTTCGGCAGTACGGTGAGTTAGTCTTGTCATTCGGAGCGCAGGAAGAGCCTCCGTCTTGTCCCCGCATACGACGAGACTCTTCGCTCCGCTCAGAGTGACAATCAGTGAATGATGGATCCTGAATGAAGGGAAGCCGTTCGGCTCGTTTGACTAGAGCCGAACGGCTTTTTTGCTTGTGACCGGGCAGGACCGGTGAGCCGAGCCGCCGAGGAGCGGTCAGGGAGTCTGGCAGTTGGGGAAGAAGCCGTTGCTGATGAATTTGGCCGTCTGGCCGCGGGTCACGGCGTTGCCGGGGCGGAAGGTGTTGTCGGCATAGCCGCCGACGACGCCGTGCGCCGCCACGCGCTCGATGAACAGCCAGAACGGGTTGCCCGGCGGGACATCGGCGAAGGTCTGGTGGGTGGGCGGGATGGCATCGGCGTAGCCGGCGGCGTTGGCGACGAACTTGGCGACCTGGCCGCGCGTGACCGTGGCGCCGGGGCGGAAGGTGCCGTCGCTATAGCCACCGACGACACCATGGGCCGCCACCCGCTCGACGAAGACCCAGAACGGGCTGCCGGGCGGCACGTCGCTGAAGGTCTGCCGCGTGGCCGGGATGGCGTCCTGGTAGCCGGCGGCGTTGGCGACGAACTTGGCTAGCTGGCCGCGGGTGACGTTGGCGCCGGGGCGGAACGTGTTGTCGCCGTAGCCGCCGACGATGTTGCGGCAGGCCAGGCAGCGCACATAGGCGTAGAACGGACTCCCGGCGGGCACGTCGGCGAACTGGATCGGGCAGGATACCGGCAGCGGCGTCGTGCCGATCTTGACGATCCAGGCGTCGCGCCCGCCGCCGTTGGCGTTCTGGAAGGCGCCGCCGAGCGGGAAGTCCACCGACTGGCTCCAACCGGCGACATAGAGATTGCCTACGATGTCGAGCGCCAGCGCCGCGCCCACATCGTCGTCGCTGCCGCCCAGGTAGGTCGAGAAGAGCAAACTGCTGCCGGTGCTGTCCAGCGCGGTGACAAAGGCGTCGCCATAGAATGTCACCCCGGAGCCGCCGAATTGATCTTGCAGCGCGCCCAGCAGCGGGAAGTCGTCGGAGTTGGTATTGCCGGTGACGGCCACGTTGCCCACATCGTCTACCAAGATGCCGTTGGCCTGTTCGTCGCCGGTGCCGCCCAGGTAGGTCGCGTAAGCCAGGGTGCTACCCGTCGCGCTCAGCTTGCCCACGAAGGCATCATAGGTGCCTTGCAGCGTATCCTGCAACGGGTTCGCCAGCGGGAAGTCGTAGGAGTTGGTATAGCCCGCCACATAGACATTGCCCGCGGCGTCCATCGCCACGGCGTTGGCCTCGTCGCCGCCGCTGCCGCCCAGGTAGGTCGAGAAGATGGGAGCCGAGCCGGCGGCGTTGAACTTGGTCACGAAGGCGTCTTCCGTGGTCAGCAAACAGCCGTTACAGGTGGGCTGGATGGCATTGACCACCGGGAAATCCGTGGCATCCGTCCAGCCGGCCACGGCCACCTCGCCCGCCGCGTCCACGGCGATGCCCTGTCCGTAGTTCTCGCCGTAGCCGCCGAGGTAGGTGGAATAGATGAGATCGTTGCCGGCGGGCGTGAATTTGGTCACGAAAGCCTCGCGCCCGCCCGCCCGGTAGCCGGGCAGGTAGGCGTTACGCACAGGGAAGTCGAACGAGTTGGTGAAGCCGGTTACGTAGGCCGAGCCGGCGCCGTCCACGACGATGCCCCGGCCCGTGTCGTTGCGGAAGCCGCCCAGGTAGGTCGAGTAGACCAGCCCGGTGCCGCTGGGGGCGAGCTTGGCGACGAAGGCGTTCGACGTGCCGTGGTTGGTGGGCTGGAAGGCATTGACAACGGGGAAGTCGAGCGCGAGGGTGTTGCCGGTGACATACGCCTGCCCGCCCCCATCCACGGCGATGGCGAACGCCGCGGTGCCCTGGCTGCCGCCGAGATAGGTCGAGTAGATGGGGGCCGTGCCCTCCGGGTTTAGCTTGGTGATGAAGGCGGCAGTGGACGCCTGTAGCCCCGGCTGAATGGCGTTGGCGACCGGGAAGTTGGGCGAGGCGGTTTGCCCGGTGACGTAGACGGCGCCGGTGGTGTCCACGGCCACGCCGGCCCCGACATCGTCCTGGCTGCCGCCCAGGTAGGTAGCGAAACCCAGGGCCGGGTCGAGGATCAGCGGCCGGCTGCGATCATAGCCGTCTACCGCAAAGCCCACCTGCCCGCCTGCGCCCAGGGTATAACGGACCGCCACCGGCACGCGCTGCCCCGCCTGCTCCTGCCAGGCCACGGGCGCCTGCTCCGCCAGGCGCGTGCTGAGTACTGAGTGCTGAGTGCTGAGTTTTGTTGAGGATGTGGTGTCGATCTGGAGGTTGCCCTGGGCGTCTAGAGTCACTTTGTCGGCGCCGGTGTATTGCCAGCGGATGCGGGCGGGGTCGGCGCCGGAGGCCAGGTGATAAGTGCCCTTCAGGTGGCCGCCCGTGCCCGCGTATTCGAGGTCGATGCCGGGATAGAGCGCCTGGTAGGTAATGGCGGCGTAGGTGGGCAGATTCACCTGCCAGCGGCGGGGATCGCTGCCCATGAAGTAGTTAACATGACCCGGCGCGGGCGCGCCGCCGGTGAGCGTGGCCGCCGGGTTGGCGTCGAGGAAGTTGATCCGCACCGCGGAGGGGGCGGGATCATCCGCTGGGGCCTTGTGGGAGGATTTGCCGGTGGGCACGGGCGGGTCGGCTGCGTGCGCCGGGGGCGCGGGGACCAGCAGCACAGCGCCGGGCGTGAAGGCGAGCAGGCCGCCGGGCACATGGGCCAGGAAGCGCACCGCAGGATCGGCCTGCCCGGCGTTAGGCTCAAAGGCGAGCGGCAATTGGCCGAAATGCGGAGCGGCAGGGCGGGAGCCGCCCACCGGGGTGGCGACCGGGGCGGCCGCGACCAGCCCGGTCGCGCCTAATGAGCCGGGCAGCAGCAGCCCCAGCATCACCAACAGCAGCCCCAGGCGCACAGTTAGCATTCGCATCAGAGACTCTCCTGTTCTAATTAGAGGAACCGGCCACCGCAGGTATCGGGCGGTAGCAGCAGGGGCGCACCAACCGGCGCTCCTAGCTGTCACCAGGATACGCCCACCCGCTGCTCACTCGCTAGACCAAAGGCTGCTCACTTTGGGAGCGGACCTCACTCATGGGCCGGGGAGAGGAACGGGGCCAAGCACACGCCGGCCCACCGATTATGGCATGGGCAAATACTGAGCACTTTTTGGTCTGGGGAGTGAGCAGTCATCCGCCGTATACTGCCGGTAGTGGAGTTTTCCGCGCAGGGCCAGGTTGCCCGCCCCGGAGCAAGGCTAGCCGGGCGAGCGCCCTCATCATCTATTAAGAGGAGACCGATCATGACGACCCTTACTGCCGCCCCGCTGGTACGCCGTTCGCAATCGCAACTGGATGGCCTGTTCCGCCGGAGTCCCGCCGGCCCCATCCCCGAGGGCGACACCGCCGGGCTGGCGATTATCGCGCCGGGCACCCCGCTGTCGTCGCCCCTCGCGCGGTTCGTTCATCTGGTCGCCTGGCAGGGCAAGGTGTTCGACCCCACGACGGGCACGCTCCGCAACAAGATCACGCCCTTCGGCATTCGCGCCATCCCGGCGCGGGTCTACAAGGACGTGAGCTGGGTAGACGGCCGGGAGTGCATCGTCCTCGACTATTCTAAGAGCTGGTTGGTGGCCCGCGGGATCCGCGACGAGATCCGTGAGGTGGCGCCGGGGCAATACCTGGGCGTGGTATTCCTGGGGCGGGTCAAGGTGCTGAACTTTGCGCTGCGGATGCCGGCGCGGTGAGTAGGGCACCATATTGATGGGCGGCGGGTCGGGCCGGCTGCAAACCGGCCCCTACCCCGCAATAGAAGGGTTAGGCGGCGGGCCGGGCTGCAACCAGCCCCTACCCCGCAACAGGACGATGGGCGGAAGGCCCGTTGCCGACAGGCCCTGCACGGCACACTGAAAGAGGAGGTCACTGTTATGAGCGCTCCCGCCCTGCGTAGCTGGAATGCCGCGGACTACAGCTACCCCACGGTGATTGTTAACCCCCGGAACCTGGATGAATTGATCGCGGTGGTCAAGGACCGCGCCAAGTATCCGTCTCCGCTCCGCGTGGCGGGGCACCGGCATTCGATGACCCCGTGCTTTGCGACCACCGGCACCCAGGTCCTGCTTCAGCACTTCGACGACATCCGCGTGGATGTGGACGCCCGGACGGTGACGGTCGGCGCCAACGTCGATATGTTCCGCATGCGTAATGCCCTGCGCGGGTACGGCATGCAAGCCGAGGTGTCACCGGAGATCGGCAATGCGACCGCCGGCTCCATCTGCTGCTCGGGCACCAAAGACTCGTCGCTCGGCCCCACCGGGCTGGGGCAATTGAGTTCGACCGTGGTCGAGATGAAGTGGGTCAATCCCCAGGGTGAGGTCGAGGTGATCAACGCCGAGCGCGACCCGGAGAAAATGCACTACGCGCGCTGTAGCAACGGGCTGTTCGGGGTCATCTTCGAGGCCACCTTCCGCATCCAGAAGCCGGTGCTGCTGCAATATGAGTACGCCGTGTTCCCGGTCGACCGCATGCCCAGCCGCGACGTGATCTTTGGCGGGGCCGGCGGCGTGCTGGGCTTTATGACGCCCTATTCCAACCGGATCATGGCCGAGCGCCGCACGATCATCGCCGACGCGCCCATCTCCCACCTCTCGCGCATAAAGCGCAAGGCCCGCGACACGTACTGGGAGCACGCCGCGACCGCAACCACCACGCTCTTACCCTATAACCGGTTCTACTACCTGCTGGACAATTTGACGGCAGCCGGGTTCCTGCTGCTGGGCAGCGGTGGCGGGTTCCGAGCGTACCGCGACGATTCGATGGTGAATTTCAAGTTCAAACGCTGGCATGTCGCGGATTTCACCTTCTGGGCCATGCCGATCAGCCGCCTGCAGGAGTTCATGCCCGCCTATTTCCGCTTCTGCAAAGAGTTCGAGCAGCGCACCGGGTTCCGTATGTCGCTGCTGTCGGAGGTCTACTTCCTCAACCGGGACAATCACTCGCTGCTCTCCTACGCGCCGGACGAGGATATCTTCACCTGCGACGGCATCAACACGGACCCGCACGACCCGCGCTGGATCGAGTTCAACAAGCGGTACAATGACTTCGCCGCGGGCTACGACGGTCGCCCCCTATTCACCCAGACGAAATACCTGGACCGCGCGGTCGTCTACCGCAGCCTGGGCGCCGCGTGGGAGCAGTTCCTGGCCGAACGCGAGCGCCAGGATCCGGATAATCGCTTCCTCAACGACTACTTCCGCGGGCTGATATATAGCGAAGCGCGGGAAATGGCGGCGGCAGGACGATGATGCGCACTGCCGGCGGGGTCGCCGCGGGCGGCCCCGCCGCCCCCGACCGCGAGCCCGATCCGCATATTATTTGAAAAAGATGAGATGGGCGCCCAGCGGGAGCCGGGGGCGATTGGCAGGGACGGGAATCTGTAAACAGATTCCCGTCCCTGTTTTTGTGCCGGGCGGGCGCTCACTGGTGCCGCACAGGTAGCAGCCGGGCAGAGCGGGCCGGCACTTTACTTTCGGCTTACTATCCCGTAAAATTCAACCCATGGTTGCGGGACATACCCGTACCAACTGCCGGCGAGATGGCCGGTCCGGTGTGGTGATACCCCTTTGTCGCCGCGCACGCCGGGCCGGATGCTCTCGTCGATTGGGGCAATGGGCGCTTGCCATGCCGGCCGATCGTGCTCCTCGCACCGAGCGCGGCGGGCCTTATCACCAGGAGGAGATCTGCTCAATGAACCGTGGCTCTCGTTGGAAGCCCTTTTTTATTGCTCTCGTAGTCGTCGCCACCCTTGCCGGCCTGCTGGCCGGGGTGCAACTCACCGCACGGCCCGCGCTCGCCGTCTCCCCCGACGTGGTCATTAGCCAGGTCTACGGCGGCGGTGGCAACGCTGGCGCCACCTACAAGAATGACTTCATCGAGTTGTTCAACCGCGGCA
>JAICKM010000349.1 GCA_025927935.1 Chloroflexia bacterium
GGCAATTTGAGCTGGATCAGCGCCTGGTACAAGCTGTTGCGGACTTCCGCAGTGGGCGCCTGCATACTCGCCGGCACCAGCGCCACATCGGGCAGGGTGTCCGCGGCCCCCCCCGAACGTGCTTTCCCTGTCATGCTATGCAATCCTTCAAGTCGTCCTTGTCACTCAGCATCCCGGTGCGCGAGCAACCTCTCCCCCCGCCCCTCCCCGCCACGGGGGAGTCGCAGCCCACCTGCCGCGGCTTTCCCCCTCCCGCCGCGGTGAGGGAGGCCATCGGTTTCCCTTCTTCCCACAAGGGGGAGAGAGGCGGCTTTTCCCCCTTCCCGTAGCGGGAAGGGGGGCCAGGGGGGTTAGGTTGGCCGCCTACCGGCGCGCGGCGCTTGACGCCCGTGCCGCCCCGTCGGTATAATCAGGAGAACACCGTATATGTTTGTAGCGAAAGTATCGTCATTTCGTTACTACGGTGCAAGCGCGCGAGAATTGAGTGGAATCCGGCATGTTGATCGATCCGTCCAGCCTGCAACTGCGCCCGCGCGCCGCTGCGCCCCCCGCGGATGAGCCGGCCCGCGTGGCCTTTGTCACGCTGGGCTGCAAAGTCAATCAGAGCGACACCCAGCAGGCCATCGGCGCCTTCCGGGGCGCGGGCTTTGAACTGGTGCCTCCCGGCGCACCCGCCGATGTGTATGTGGTTAACACGTGCAGCGTCACCCATGTCGCCGACCGCAAGTCGCGCCAGTGGCTGCGGCGCATGGCGCGCGGCAACCCGGACGCGCTGGTCGTCGCCACCGGCTGCTATGCTTCCTCCGGCGGCGCAGTGCTGGCCGAGATGCCCGAAGTGGGCCTGGTCGTCACGCCGCGCCAGGGCGAGGACCTGCTGCATATGGTGCTGGAGCAACTGCCCGCCAGGGTGCGGGCGCGCACCACGCAGGCTACGCCGCTCAGCGCGCCCGGCGCCGAACGCCTGACTCCCCTGCCCGATTGGGCCACCACCAGCGGCGATGTCGAGGCCGGCGAGGCCGATGAGCAGGCCCTGTGGGCCGTCGATGCTGCCGCCGGCATGCGCACCCGCGCCATGGTCAAGGTGGAAGACGGCTGCAACGACTTCTGCACCTTCTGCATCATCCCGTTCACCCGCGGCATGCCGCGCAGCACGCCCACAGCGCGCGTGCTGGAGCGTGTGCGCGCCCGGCTGGCGGGCGGCGCGCAGGAAATCGTACTCACCGGCGTGCATATGGGCAAGTACGGCACCGACCATGCCCAGCGCAAGCGGGCCGCCACCGATCCCGCCGAGGCGCCCGACCTGCCCGCGCTGGTCGCCCGCGTGCTGGCCGAGACGGACGTGCCCCGCCTGCGCCTCACGTCGCTGGAGCCGACCGACGCCCAGGCCATGCTGCCGCTGTTCGCCGATCCGCGGGCCGCGGGGCGGCTGGCCCGCCACCTGCACCTGCCCTTGCAGAGCGGCTGCGACGCCACGCTGGCCCGCATGCGCCGGGACTACGATACGGCGGAGTATGCGCGCATTATCGCCGCCGTGCGTGCCGCCGTGCCCGATATGGGCATCACCACCGACGTGATCGCCGGCTTCCCCGGCGAAACGGACGAAGAGTTCGCCGCCACCTGCGCGTTTGTCGAGCGCATGGAGTTCATGGGCGTGCATGTCTTCCCCTACTCAGGGCGGCCCGGCACCCCGGCCCTGGACATGCCGGGCCAGGTCGATCCGCAGACGCGCCAGGCCCGCGTCCATCACCTGAGCGAGATCGGCCGCCGCGCGCATGACGCTTTCGCGGCGCAGATGCTGGGCCAGGTGGTGCCGGTGCTCTGGGAAGAAGCCGGACCGGACGGCGGCAGTGGCCTGACCGACAATTATCTGCGCGTGCGGACCTGGCAGCCGGTGCGCTACAATACGATCACGCCGGCCCGCCTGACTGGGTTCGACGCGACCGCCCTCTGGGCCGAGCCGCTGCGCTGATGCGCTCACCTGGCCGGGGCCTGGATGAGGGCACGGCGCGCTTCGCCTTCCAGGGCGCCGTCGGCGTGGGCAGTTTCGCCACGCTGGCCTCGCTGGGCCTGGGCCTGCGCGGCAACACGCTGGGCGCCGCGATTTTCCTGGTGCTGGCCCTGATCAGCCTGGGCGCGCTGGTCTATTTTGGCCGCATCTACCTGCGCTTGCGCAGGCAGCGCTGGCAGCACGAACTGGAACGCCCCAACGCGGCGCTCCAGCAATTGTTCGACCGGGCACGCGCGGAGCAGGCGGCGCTGCCGCCTGCCTCTAAAGAGGCACCGCCACCCGAGGGAGAGGACCCAGATCGTGCCTGACGTTAGGACGCGCAAAATCTTGCTGATCGCCGGGATCATCGGCCTTGTCTTCGCCTGCGTGGGGTTGAGCCAGGCCGTTTTCGCGCGTTCGGTCGGCGACCTGACCGGTGCCCGTCCGGCGCTCATTATCGCCTGGCTGATCTTGATGCCGCTGTTCGGCTACATGATCAGCCTGCGTGGCCGCGCCCGCAAGAGCGCCCGGCAGCGCGCCCTAGCGCGCAAGGCCGCGCTCGACGCCGAGGCCGCCCGGCTGCGGACGCCCGACGGGGTTCGCGCCGCCGGGAGCGCGGGTGCACCCCCCGCCGCCGAGCCGGAGTCGCTACAGCACGGAAGTGGGGAGCCAGCCTAGCCAGGCCATGATGGCGATCAGGATGATGAAGGCGATCAGCGCGATATAAATCGCGGGCACCCCGAAAATGCGCAATTGCGGGCGCTCGTTCTGTATTAATTCGGCTGGTGCCGGTGTCTCCTCGCGGGGCGAGGATGGTGGCTCTTGCGAGCCGGGAGTAGAAGCCACAACGTATCCTTTCGCTAGCAATCTGGACCACACCCTCTTATTATACGCGCCGCCGCCGGTCCGGCAAGGGCGCGAGGAGTCCTGTTGAGCAACACACCCGGCCCTGACGCGGCGGTGACCACCACCGATTTTCCCTTACCGCTCTTTCTCCGCGGCAAGGTCCGCGACACTTACGAACTGGGCAACCGCCTGCTGCTGGTGGCGACAGATCGCCTCTCCGCCTTCGATGTGGTGCTGCCCAGCGGCATCCCTGGGCGGGGCGAGGTGCTGAACCGCCTGTCGGCCTTCTGGTTCGAGCGCACCCGCAATCTGCTGCCTAACCACTTCATCACCACCGACCCGGCGGCCTTTCCCTTCGACACTACGGCGTGGCCGCCCGAAGAAAGGGCCAAACTGGCGGGCCGCACCATGCTGGTCCGCCGCACCCGCCGCATCGACATCGAGTGCGTGGTGCGCGGTTACCTGTCCGGCTCGGCCTGGGCCGACTACCGGCAGAGTGGCGGGCAGGAAGCGCTGGGCCTCGCGCTGCCCGCCGGGCTGGTCGAAAGCCAGGAGCTACCCGAGCCGATTTTCACCCCGACCACCAAGGCGGCGACCGGCCACGACGAGCCGATCAGCTTCGCCCGCCTGATCATGCTGGTCGGCGCGGAGATGGCCGAGGCGCTGCGCGCCGCCAGCCTCCAGATCTACCGCGAGGCCGCGGCTTATGCCCGCGACCGCGGCATCATCATCGCCGACACGAAAATGGAGTTTGGCCGCCTGGACGATCAGTTGATTCTGATCGACGAACTCCTGACGCCCGACAGTTCGCGCTTCTGGGACGCCGCCCGCTACGCACCGGGCGGGCCGCAACCCAGCTTCGACAAGCAGTATGTCCGCGATTGGCTCACGGCGAGCGGCTGGGACCGCGAGGCCCCCGCCCCCGTGCTGCCGGCGAACGTGATCGCGCGCACGGCGGCCATCTACCGCGAAGCCTATACGCGGCTGACCGGGGCGACCCTATGACCGGGGACAGAATCATGCGGCACGAAGCAAAGCGTGCCCCTATCTGGCTGGGGTTCCTGCTCGTGGGCACGTTGATCAAGGGCATAATTTGGATGTTCGTGATTTTTCCCTTCGACGCCCCTGATGAACCCTCACACTTCAGTTATATCACCCAATTGCAAAACTATCACGAACTTCCGGTGGTCGTGATGCCCACGGCTGACCGCATTAGTATTCCGCCCTCCACCCCACAAGACGCGGCGACCCAGGCGATGATCCACCGGTTCGGCTTTTCAGACTTCGAAAGCCTGTCTTACGAGTCTTCTCAGCCGCCGTTGTTTTACATTGCAGCAAGTTTGCTGACTGCCCCCCTTGGGAAAAACCAGCTAGCGCTTCTATATGGCGCCCGCCTGGTGGCGGTCCTTTGCGGCGTAGGGGCAGTGTGGGCACTCTGGGCCGCGGCAGGGACTCTGTGGCCGGGGCAACCGCATATTAGCTGGGTTGCCCCATTGGTACTCACCCTGCACCCACAGTTCACCTTTGTCACGTCAACAATTACCAACGATGCATGCGTATTTTTTCTGGGCACATTGCTGCTGTGGATATGGGCAAAAGGACTGCAATCGGCTAATCGCCACGATGGCGGCGCCGTGTGGCGCTGGGTACTGCTGGCGGGTGTGGTGACGGGTCTCGGACTCCTGGCTAAGCTTACGATGATCGTCACATTGCCCTGCACATTACTCTGGCTCTGGTGGATCGCCGGTGCGCGTGGTGGCGGTATGCAGCGCCGCTTGCAGCAATTTACGGGCGGCGCCCTGGTCGTAGGTGGCGCGGTTATCCTCCTGGTAGGCTGGTGGGTGTTGCGTAACCTCCTGGTCTATGGTGAGCCAACCGGCACAAAAGCGCTCTTCGAGCTTTATCATGTCCACTTCCGGAATGAGGCGCCCATCAGTCTCGGTGGAACCCAGCCGGACCTTAAGGTGCTCGGCCAGTCTATCGCTGTAGCCATATTCTCCTTTTGGGCCCTCTATGGCTGGGGCATCGTTCTGCTCCCTCCGTGGGAGTACGCCGGGCCATTGCTACTTGCGGGCCTCGCCGTCCTAGGAGGAGCGCGGGCCATCGCCACCTGGCGGGCCGGCGCTCCTCCAGATGAGCAGACCCAGGTGAGGCGCAGGATCGCCGGGCTATCCGTCCTCGTGCTGTTTGTGAGCCTTATCGATCTGATCCTCTTCAACGTCAATGTCGCGATCCAACCGCAGAGCCGCTACCTGTTTGTCGGCCTCGCGTCGGCGATATTACTGTTGTTGGCATTGAAATCGACCACCCGCGTTCAGCTTTTCAATAAAATTCTGGTGTGGAGTTTACCGGCAATGCTGGTGTTGATGCAATTAGGAAGTCTCGCGGTCTTGCTGGATCGCTGGATCCGTGGGGCCAACTCCGGTTGGTTGCTCCAGTAACACCACAGTTCGCTCTACAAACCGATGGCCCCGTTGCAGCAATATCAGGCACAGATCCAAAGGAGTAGCATGGAACAAACCCAACAGGAACGTTCCATTACCGGCAGTGACGCCGCAGCGCGCTTCGCGGTGCGGGTGCATGTCACGCTGAAATCCGTGGTCAACGACCCGCAGGGCCTGGCCGTGCGCGACGCCCTGCATCACCTGGGCTATGGCACGGTGGACGCCGTGCGCGTCGGCAAAGTGGTGGACCTCGAAGTGCGGGCCGCCGATGCCGCCGCCGCCCTGGCGCTGGCCACGGAGATGGCCCGCCGCCTGCTGGCGAACCCGGTGATCGAGCAGTTCGATCTGGAAGCGCCGAGGCCGCTCTAGATGGCCGCCCCGACTCCCCTCGCCGGCAGCCCGACCACCCGCCCGGCCACCACGGCGCAGAGCTGGCGCGATTGGCAAGGCCCGCTGCTGCTGGCGCTGGCGACCGTCGTCGCGTTGCGCTTGCTGTTAAGCGGCTGGGCCGCCCTGATCCTCGCCTACATGCCCACGGTCGATCTGCAAGCGCTCTACGCCCACGTGGGCTTTCTACCCCAGCCCACCGGCTGGATCGCACCCTGGGAGCGCGAGGACGCGCTCTGGTACGAGAAAATCGCCACTGTGGGCTATGCGCCCAACGACGGCACCACCGGCTACTTCCCGCTGCTGCCCCTGGTGATCCGGGTCATGAGCGTCCTCACGCTGGGCAACGTGCCGCTGGCCGGTATCCTCGTCGGGTCGCTCAGTTCGGTGGCCGCGCTGGCGCTGCTCTACCGCCTGGTGGCGACCGAGACGGACCCGGCCACCGCCGGGCGGACAGTCGCCTACCTGGCCCTGTTCCCCACGGCGTTTTTCCTCTACTCCGCCTTCACCGAGTCGCTGTTTCTGGCGCTGACCCTCGGTGCCTTCTGGTGCGCGCGGCAAGGCAAGTGGCCGCTCGTCGCGCTGCTGGCCTTCTTGACCGGGCTGACCAAGGTGCAAGGCGCGTTCATCGGCCTGCCGCTGGCCGCCGAGTATCTAGCCCGCGCCAACTGGCAGCCCGCCGTGGTACGCCAACGGGCCGCGGAGTTTGCCGCCGTGGTGCTGGCCGGTGGGCTGGGCACCCTGGTCTTTTTCGCCTATCTGCGCTTCGTCGTCCAGGACCCGCTGACCTGGACCACCCGCCAGATGCTGATGTTGCAGCACCGCGCCACCTGGCCCGGCGAAACGCTGTGGGTGGCCGTGCAAACGGTGCTGCAAGAGCGCAGCTTGAGCATCAACTGGTTCGACCTGGCGGTGTTGCTCTTGTTCACGGGCTTAACCCTGGCCGCCTTCCGGCTCCGCTTGAGCTACGGCCTGCAAGCCGCGACCATCCTGCTGCCAAGCTGGTTCCATGTGAACGTGAAGTTCCCGGTCATGAGTGTGTCGCGCTTCGTGCTGGTCGCCTTCCCGTGCTTCCTGGTGCTGGCTATCTGGGCCGGGCGCAAGCCGCGCATCGTCCACCTGGTGATCATCGCGCTGTGGATTAGCTGGCTGCTGGTCTGGACCAGCCAGGCGGTGCGGGGATTCTGGGTCGGATGAGGGCGGTGCGGGTGCGGCCCGAAGCCGCCGGCATCGCCCCGGCGCGGACCGGCGTGGGACTGGCCGCCTTCGACCGGTCGCTGCTGCTGTTCGCCTTGGTGCTGACCGCCATTGTGCTGGCCTATTTCTGGACGCCCACCGACCCGGATGTCTGGTGGCACCTGCGCAACGGCGCGATGGTCGCCACGACGGGCGCCGTGCCGCGCGGCGACATCTACTCGTACACCGTGCCCGGCGCGCCCTGGATCATGCAACAGTGGCTGCTCGAAACGATCATGTACGGCATCGAGCAGACCTTGGGCTACTGGGCCAATGTGCTGTTGTTTGCCCTGGTCAGCGCGGGGGTCTACACGCTGCTGGTCGGTACGCTGCGCGCGGCGGGCGCCGGGCGGCCCCTCGCGGTGGGCGCCGTGCTGGTCGCCGTGGTGCTCGACGCGCC
>JAICKM010000428.1 GCA_025927935.1 Chloroflexia bacterium
TGGTACGAGAGCATGGGCAAGGTGGCGCCGGTCTCGGCCCGGAAGTGGCGAGTTTCCTCCGGCAGGGCCTGGTTGAGCCAGAGGACATCGAAGTCGCGCGTGGCGGCGAACTCTTCGAGGTTGGGCAGCAGCCGGCGGCAGGGATCGCAGTGCGGCGAGCCGAACAGCAGCAACACGTTGCGGCCCCGGTAGTCGCTGAGACGGCGGGTCTGGCCGTCGGCGTCGGGAAGCTGGAAGTCGGGGGCGGGGCTGCCCACGGCCAGCCCGTCGCGCGACACGCCGGACGCGCTGCCCAGGTAGAGCACGCCCAGTTGCCGGTAGAGCAAGACGATTAAGACGCCTTCCAGGATGACGATGATCCAGAGCGCGATGAAGCTGACGAGCCAGATCCCTTCCATGTGGTCCCTTTGGTCCCCTCTTAGAATGCGCGCAGGAAACTACGGATGGTCGCCAGCAGGGTGTTGCCCAGCACCACGGCGACAACGGCGATCAGGGCGAGAAATATGACGGGCACCGCGTTCACCAGGGGCGGCAACGGGGCGGCCTGCGCGGCGCCAAACAGGCCATCCAGCGCCAGGTACGGCGTGGGCAGGCGGATGAGCAGCGCGGCCAGGGTCAGCAACACGAGGTTGCGCGCCACCGTGACCGGGCCGGCGTTCTCGCGCGAGAAGCGCCCGAAACAGTGACACGGCATCGCCCGCCCGCCCCGCAGATCGCCCAGCACCACGACGGTAAACACGACGAGTAGCGCTGCCGCCGCGAGCGCCGCCCACGGCAGCGCCAGGCCCAGCAACAACAGCACACCCACCGTGGCCTCGGCCCAGGGCAGCCCGCGGCTCCCCACCGTGCGTAACACCGGCGGCAGCCAGGTGCGATCGCGGAAAGCCGCGACCGCGCCGGCCGGGTCGGTGAGTTTGCCCACGGCGCCGGCCAGGAAGATGCCGCCCAGGGTAAGCCGGGCAAACAACAGCAGGTATGGTGATGACAACAGGGTATCCATAAGCAGTCGGGCGCCGGCCATGCAGGTCCGCCGCCAGGTTCCATTATAGCAGGCAAGTGAGGAAGAGTCAATTGGGTCTAGCAATAGGGGTGTGCGGCAGCCCGGAGGCTCAAGCCTCCGGCTACCTTTACGAAGGTGGCCTGCGCGTCCTGGATTGAGGTAAAGGCCAGGTTGCCCCGGTTCGGGGCCGGGCGCCGGGCAACGGCGAATCACGCCCAGGCGTGGCGCTAGGCGGGCACCGGCTCCGGTTCCACCACTTCACCGTGCCAGAGGCGCTGCATCTCCGCACAACGCGCCAGCAATTCGTCCAGGGTGCCCGCATCCTCGACGCGCCCGTCTTTCAGCACGACGATATAGTCGGCACGGCGCAGAGCCGCGCGGCGATGGGAGACCACCAGGCAGGTGGCGCCCCGGCGCTCGAACAGCCGATCCCACAACCGGCGCTCGGTCTCGACATCCAGCGCGCTGGAGAGATCGTCGAAGACCAACAACTCCGGATCGCGCACGAACATGCGCGCCGCCGCCGCCCGTTGCACCTGTCCGCCCGACAGCCGCACCCCGCGCGATCCGACGAGGGTGTCCAGGCCGTGCTCCATCGCGGCCAGGTCGCCATCCAGCACGGCGGCGCGCACGGCGGCCAGGACCGCCGCGTCGTCGGCGGGCAGGCCCAGCAGGATGTTCTCGCGCAGGGAGGCGCTGAACAGGCGCGGCACCTGCGGCGTGTAGGCGCTGCGCGGCGGCACGAAGAAATTCGCTGAGTCGGCCACCGGCGCGCCGTTCCATAAGATCGTGCCTCCATCGGCAGGCAGCAAGCCCAGCAGCGTACGCACCAGCGTCGTCTTGCCCGCCCCGATCCGCCCGGTGATCACGGTGAACGACCCGCGCTCCAGCCGCAGGTCCACATCGGCGATGCCGCGCCCGCTCTCCGGGTAGCGATAGGTCAGGCCGGTGGCTTGCAGCATGTGCAGCCGGTGCGCGGGTGTTTTGGGCGGATAGGCGATAGCGGGCAGCGAGCCGCTCAGCGGCAGCGGGCTTGGCTCGACCAGCCGGGCGGGCGGTGCGCCTTGCAGCAGCACCACCATGCGGTCGAAGGCCACCTTGGTCTGTCGATAGTGGGCCAGGAACATGCCGAAGAACTGCGTGAACTCGGTCACAAAGGCCAGGTAGTAGACGAACAGGGCGAAGTCGCCCAGGGTAAACGTACCGCCGCGCATCGACTGGGCGGCCAGGATCAGGATCAGCCCTGTGCCCAGGTTGACGGTGTTGGCGAACACCGAGTCGAGCAACTGGCTCAGCACGCGGTCCTTAAGCATCAACTGGCGGCGAGTATCGCTCAGCCGCCGCAGGTGGGTCAGCACATGGTCTTCCGCGCCCGCCACCTGCACCGCCTGCACCGCGCCGAAGATCTCGCCCAGCGCGCCCGTCACCCGCCCGGTGGCCTGGCTGCTCGACTTGCGGTAGTGCTCCAACCGTGTGCTGGCCGCCTGGGCGATGGCGACGACGCCGATCAGCGGCACGAACACCAGCACGGTGATCCACGCGTTGATTCCGGCCAGGATCAACATGGCGATCAGCGCAAACAGCGCCTGACCGGTCGTGTCCAGCGTCCAACTGAGGGCATCTTCGGCGCGCTCGGCGTCGTCGCGGAAGCGGCTGATCGCCTCGCCCGGCGCCTCCGGCAAGGAGCGTGCGCCGGGCCGCTCCAGCACGCGGGCCAGCAGATTGCGCCGCAGCCACGCGCTCATGGTGAAGCGGTGGCGGATATCGGCCAGCGCGCCGCCCACGATCAGCAGCACGCGGGCCAGCGCGGTCATGATCAGCCAGGCCACCACCCACCAGACGGTGAACTGTCCCGGCGTCGCCTGATCCAGCGAGTCGAAGAAAGCCTTGGCGATCAGGCCGGGCACCAGCGGCGACAGGTGGATCAGCGTCCAGAAGATGCCATCCACCAGGTAGAGGCCGGGCCGGTAGCGCATCATGCGCCACATGAACTGGTAGGTTCTCACGCCAGGACTTCCTCCAGGCCGGTTTGCAACAGGCGGCTGAACCGCGAGCGCGGGTCGTCCGCCAGCCTGCGCCGGTCGCCCTGTTCCAGGATGCGGCCATCCTCCAGGATCATAATGCGGTCGGCGCGGCTAATCGTGCCCAGGCGGTGGGCGATGATGATGCCGGTGCGGTCGCGTAGCAGCTTGCTCACCGCCCGCTCGATCAGTTGCTCGGTGGCCGGGTCAAGCCGCGACGAGGCTTCGTCCAGGATCACCAGGCCGGGGTCGGCCAGGAAGATGCGCACGAAGGCCAGCAGTTGCGCCTCGCCCGCCGACAGCCCGCCGCCGCCCGCGTCCAGTTCGGTATCCAGGCCGGCGGGCAGCGAGTCATACCAGCCCTTCAAGCCCAGATCGGTCAGCACAGCCAGGATCTGCGCGTCGGGGATAGCGCGGTTGAAAAAGGTCAGGTTGTCGCGCACGCTGGCCTGGAACAGTTGCACATCCTGCGTGACCAGGCCGACCTGCCGCCGCACGTCGCGCAGGTGGGCGCAGGCGATGGGCACGCCGCCCAGGCGGATCTGCCCGGTGGTCGGGTCGTAGAGGCGCAGCAGCAGGCGGGCCAGGGTAGTCTTGCCGCTGCCCGTGCGGCCCAGCAACCCTAGCACCGTGCCCGGCGGCAGGTCAAAGCTCAGGTCGCGCAGCACCGGGTCGTCCGCCTCGTAGCCGAAGGTCACGTCCTCGAAGGCCACGCCCAGTGGCCCGGCAGGCAGCGCCGCCCCGGCGCCGTCGGCCAGCCGAGAGCGGATCGCGCGCAATTCCTCGACGCGGGCGATCCCGGCGTCGGCCCGCTGCAAGTCTTCCAACTGCGTGCGGATCTGCTCGATGGGCCGGCTGAGCAGTTCGGTGTAGTTGAAGATGATGTACACCGTGCCCAGGCTGATCGCGCCCACTGACCAGAGGTAGGCGCCCAGCCCGAAGGCCAGCGCCGTGCCCACGGCAAACACGCCCATCGTCGTCATCCACATGCTGTACCCGGCGAAGCTCGCGCGGCGGCTCATCGGCCACCAGCCCTGGATCAGTTCGTGGAAGCGGTGCAGCACATAGCCGGTGGCGCCGTTAGCCCGCGTGTCCTCGGTGCCCGCCAGGTGCTCGCCCAGGAAGCCGAAGAACTCGGCGCTGAACTGGCGCACTCGCGTCCAGTAGGCCCCCGCCACGCCGCGGATGCGGATCAGGATCACCAGGGCCAGCACGACGAAGGCGGTCATGGTCAGGCCCACGCGCCAGTCGATGCCGAACAGCAATGCCAGCACGCCGCCGATCAGGATCAGGTTGCCGAGCAGGTGGATGACGAACTGGGAGAAGAAGTTGGCGAGGGCGTTCACATCGCCGTCGATGCGCTCGATCAGCTCGCCGGGCGTGCGCGCCTTGTGGAACGAGAGGTCCAGCCGCAAACAGTGTGCGGTCAGGTCCAGGCGCAGGGCGTTGGTGGCTGTCCAGGCGATGTTCTCGCTCAGGTAGGTGGCCCAGACGTTCAGCCCCTGCGTCACCAGCGCGATGCCGATGAACGCCAGCGCGGCCACGGCCAGCGTCTCCACCGCGCCGCCCGCCAGCGCCGTGTCGATGAAATAGCGCACGATCTGCGGGTTCAGCAACTCCAGCCCGATGTTGAGCAAGAGCAGCCCGGCCAGCAGCCCCACGCGGGCGCGCTGCGGCCGCAAATAGGTGGCAAGCAACGCCCAATAACGTTTCAGCGGGATTTTCACGAATCGCTCCGATAGCAGACAGTAATACGCGGATACCAAGTAACCAGTCGCCCTCGTTTTGCCGTGTAGGGGCCGGTTTGAAACCGGCCTGCCGCCTGGCGCGATGTAGGCGCCGGCTTGAAACCGGCCTGCCGTCCAGTGTAGGGGCCGGTTTCAAACCGGCCTGCCGCCCAGCAGAATCCGATAGGCGGACGACTAGCGCAAGTATCCCTCATATTATGACCGTTGCGGCCTGGCGGGGAAATCGTCTGGAGACGGACTTGTTCTACGCCGATTCGGGTATTACTGATAGGAGCATAAATAACTAATACCCGTAGTGCTTGAAGAAGCTGCAAATTATGTCGGGTTTGGCCCGCAAGCGCGCAATCGCCAAGCGCAGCAGATAACGGAGTTCACCCAGGTTATGACCCGCGACGTTACCCAACTCCACATGCTTGAGGTAGTTCCACACTCCCTCGTCCGGGTTGAGGTCCGGCGCGTAGCCCGGCAATTGCTCGACACAGATCCCGCCCCCGGCTTCCGTCAGAAACTGCTTAACTGCCTTTTCGTGGTGCGCTGGCAGCCCATCCCAGATCACCAGCAACTTGTCATCCAACTGCCGCTGCAGGTGTTTAAGGAAGCACACCGCATCCGCACCTTTATACGCGCGGTCCTGCATGCCTGTCAGCAATTGGCCGCTGCGCGTAATGCCACTAATCACCGAGAGATGATCGCGCGTCAGGGGCACCCGCAGCACGGGTGTTTGACCACACGGTGCGTAGGTGCGCAGCACCCCAGCCAACAAGTAGAACGCAGCTTCGTCTACGAAGACGATAATGCGCCCTTCTCGTCGCGCCTTTTTTTAAGTGCGGGCCAGCGCTGGTGGTACCAGGCGGCAATGGCGGCTTCGTCACGCTGGGTAGCGCGGACGATCGGCCGTTGCGGACTCCACTCGATTTGGCGCAGCAGGCGCCCAACATGCGTCGGATGGTAGCGGATCGCAAACTCGTCCTGGATCAGTTGGGCCACGCGGCGCCGGGTCCAAACATTACCGAGGAAGCCGTGGGCTGCGGCCCCCTGGCGCAGCAGTTCAACCAAGCGCGTGAGCTGATCGGCACCCAAGGCGGGTGGGCGACCTGGGCGGGAGCGATCCGCCAGGGCCGGGGGGCCGTTGCTGCTGGCGCGAGTCAGCCACTGGCTCACCGCACCTTGGCTGACGCCCAAAGCCGCGGCGATGCGGACTTGGGTCCAGCCTTGTTGATAAAGCGCCCAGGCGCGGCGGCGACGACCTTCGCGCCAGCTGCGGGGCGGGTTGGAATCTGGCGTGCTCATAAGCCACGCTACAGCACATCTCGGCCCACCATTATTAGTTACTTATGCTCCTATCAGTAAGCCCGTTGCAGTTGCAGAATGTGCCAGACCCTGTGAAGGACAGGGAGAA
>JAICKM010000618.1 GCA_025927935.1 Chloroflexia bacterium
AGGCATCTTGCGCTTCGCCCGCGGCGAGTCGGTAGATACCGGCGATATCACGACGACCGGCGGCGCGCCGCTGGAACTGGCGCCGGACGGCGTGCATGTGGCCCACGGCGAGTATGGCTACTGCACCAATTTTATCCTGGTCGGCAAAGACCTCGGTTTCCCGCAGGTGCGCGACTGGATCGCGGAGCACGGCGATTCCGCCGTGGTCGTCGGCGACGACCGGCTGATCAAGGTCCATGTGCATACCGAGCAGCCGGGCGAGATCCTGAGCTATGTCTGTGCCCGCGGTAATCTGCGCCAGGTGGCGATCACCGACATGCAGGAGCAGCACGAGGAATTCCTCGATATGCACGAGCAGGCGGCGGCGAAAGCCCCGGCGGCGCCCGCCGCTCCATCCGCAGGCGACCCGGAACTCAGCCGGATCGCCACCGTTGCCGTCGTATCGGGGTCCGGCCTGGCCGACATCTTCCGCAGCATGGGCGCGACAGCCCTGGTCGAGGGCGGGCAGACGATGAACCCCAGCACCGAAGAGCTGTTGCGGACCATCGAGGCGCTGCCCCACGACGAAGTGATTATTCTGCCGAACAACGGCAACATAATCATGGCGGCCAAGCAGACCCAGGCGCTGACCAAAAAGCGCGTGGCCGTCGTGCCCACCGACACCATCCCGCAAGGCATGGCCGCGTTGGTCGCCTTCAACTACGAAGCCGATCTGGAGACCAATGCCCGGGCCATGGAGGCCGCCGCCCAGAACGTCGAGACCGGCGAGATCACGACCGCCGTGCGCCAGGTGAGCATGAACGGCATCGAGATCCAGATCGGGGACGTGATCGGCTTGCATAACGGCACCCTGGTGATCGCGGGCCACTCCAACGAGGAAGTCGCCCACGATCTGTTGGCACAACTGGAGGCCGGGGAGCGTGAGCTAATCACGATTTATTATGGGCAGGATGTGACCGCCGATCAGGCCGCGACCTTCGCGGAGCAGATCCGGGCGCAGTATGCCGATCAAGAAGTCGAGGTGCTGCCCGGCGGCCAGCCGTTTTACGCCTATATTATCTCGGTGGAGTAGACTCCCGCTACCGCCGTCTGAACGGAGCCTGACATACCCATGCCCACGATTCGGGTCGTCACCGACAGCACCTGCGACCTGCCCGATTCGCTTGTTCGCGAGTACGGTATCACCGTCATCCCGGTCACAGTGCAGATCGGATCACAGACCTATCTCGACCGGGTGAATCTCACCACCGACGAGTTGTTGCGCCACATCCAGGCGGGCGATCCCCGGCCCACGACCGCGCCGCCGGCCGTGGCCGCATTCGAGCAGGTCTACCGCCAATTGCAGGCCAACCGCCCGTGCGACGGCATCGTCTCCATCCATGTCTCCTCGCGGCTGAGCGGGACGTATAATGCCGCGCTGATGGCGCGCGACGCCTTTTTGAGCAGTGCCTTCCCCGTTGGCGTGATGGACTCGCAGGCGGCGAGTATGGGCCTGGGCCTGGTGGTGCTGGCCGCCGCCCGCAAAGCCGCCGCCGGCGGCACCTTTAGCGAGGTGATGAACGCCGCCCAGCGCATGATCCACCAGGTGCATATCGCCTTCTTTGTCGACTCCATCGAGAGTCTGCACCGCGGTGGGCGCATCGCCAAGCTGGCGCCGGGCATCGACACCCTCCTGCCGCTCAAGCCGTTGCTGCGCCTCGACGAAGGCCAGATCGTCTTGCTGGAGCGGACCCGCACGCGCCATAAGGCGCTCGACTCCCTCGCCAACTTTGTGGAAGATTTCCCCCATGTCGCGGCGCTGGCGGTGCTCCACTGCAACCACACCACCGAAATCGATAACCTGGTCACGCGACTCGCGCTGGTTTGCTCGCGCGAGCGGATCACCGTGGTCCAGTACGGGCCGGCCAACACCGTCTATCTCGGTCCTGGAGCGGTGGGCGTAGCCGTCTACGAAGGCGCCGGCTAGCGCGGTCCGTTTTTCATCGGGGACCGATTTAGGGTATAATGGTCCCATGACAGCCACACAGCTGGTCAAAATTGTGACCGACAGCACCTCGGATGTGCCGCCGGAGGTGGCGCGCGAACTGGGGATCACGACGATCCCTCTTGTCTTGCAGATCGGGTCCCAGACCTATCGCGATAAGATCGATCTCAGCGGCGAGGAGTTCTATCGCTTGCTGCAAGAGACCCCCGGCGTGCCGGTCACGTCCCAGCCGCCCATCGGCGAGATCGAGCAGGTCTACCGTGATCTGACGTCGGACGGTTCGCGCGTCGTGTCGATCCATCTCTCCTCCGGGCTGAGCGGCACCTATAGCACCTGCGCGCTGGCCGCCACCTCCATCGACCTGGAGCCGGGCGCGGTGCACGTCATCGACTCGCAGGGCATCTCGATGTGCCTGGGCTGGCAGGTCATCTTCGCGGCGCGCGCCGCCCGCGCCGGGTGCAGTCAGGACGAGATTGTCGCCCTGGTCGAGGGGATGGTGCCCCGCGTGCGTATTCTGGGCCTGCTCGACACGCTGGAATGGGTGCAGCGCGGCGGGCGCCTGGGCCTGGCCTCCGCTTTCCTGGGCACCATGCTGGCGATCAAGCCGATCCTGCACATGAAGGAAGGCAAGCCGGTGCCCATGGAGAAGGTGCGCACCAAGAGCAAAGCGATGCTGCGTATGGTGGAACTGGCCGCCGACCTCGGCCCGCTGGACGCTCTGGCCGTGGTCCACGGCGACGCCCCGGACGAGGCCGAGAAGCTGATCAGCATGCTGGAACCGATCTACCCGCGTGAGAAGATCCTGGTCTCGCACATCGGCGCGGTGCTTGGCTCGCACGTCGGCCCGCGGGCCGTGGGCATTTGCTGCGTGGTCGCCCGCGCCGAGTAGTCCGCCACTGGGATTTTGCGGCAGGCATTTTGTGATGTAGGGGCCGGTTTCAAACCGGCCTGTCGCTCCGCCGCATCCGTGTAGTCGTAGGCGGGCGGCGCCGCCCAGGGCCGGGAGACGCCGATCGCGCAGAGAGCGGGCCGCGCGGCCCGCTCGTTTTGTGCGCCTAGATCGTTGAAGAAAGACAATGTCGCAAGCAACAGACCTGTTGCAGAAGATTCTGCAACTCGAAGAGCATAAGGGCTTCCAGGACACCGCGGTGTCGGGCGGCATGACGGCCTACGTCGAAAACTGGGCCAGGCAGGCGCGCGCCCACGACCCGCTGGCCGAGGAGATGATTGAGGCGATCCGCGGCACCCTGGCGCCCTACACGGAGCAGGGCCGCAGCAGCCGCGAAGTTCGCCTGCGCCGCGCGCAAGACCTGCTCGGGCGCCTGGCCGCCGGGGAGCGCGCCCGGCCCGCCGATGAACCCGGCGCGGAGGCGGAACCGGCCAAGAAACGCCCTGCTCGCCGCGCCGCGCCCACCGTCTCGCCGCTGACCATGGCGACCGGCAGCCCGGTCCGCACGCGACCTTCCGTAGCCGCGGCGTCCGCGGCAGCCGCCCCGGTGGTGCTCAGCCCGGCGCCCGCGCCCATCAGCGCCGAGGCCGCGCGTAGCGCCCACCGCAAAGCGCCGTCGCTGGAGAACCCGATCCTGGTGGTCAAGGGGGTAAGGGAGAACACGGCCAAGCTGTTTGAGCGGCTAGGGGTCCTCACCGTGCGCGATCTGCTCTATTTCTTCCCGCGCCGCTACGACGACTTCAGCAACCTCAAGCCGATCAGTACACTGACCTATGGGCAGGTTGAGACGGTCATCGGTACGGTATGGCGAGTGGAAGTCAAGCGCAGCCGCAACAACCTCGCCATGATCACGGCCACGGTGGTGGACGATACCGGCGCGCTCAACGCCACCTGGTTTGGCCGCGAGTGGATGGCCCGTTCGCTGGTCGAGGGCCAGCAGTTCGTCTTCAGCGGCAAGGTGCAGGAGTTCAACGGCCGCCTGGTCATGAACGGGCCGGAATTCGAGCCATATGACACCGAGGAGTTGCTACACACGGGCCGCCTGGTGCCGGTGTATCCGTTGACCGAAGGGCTATCGAAGCGGGTGGTGCGGCGCATCGTCAAAGAGGCGGTGGATGCCTACGCCGATCTGGTGGAGGATGCCCTACCCGACGTCATCCGTGAGCGCGCCAATCTGTTGGGTTTGCCCGATGCCTTGCGCCAGGTCCATTTTCCCGCCGACTGGGGCACCCTGAATCGGGGCCGCCGCCGCCTGGCCTTTGACGAGTTTTTCCTGATCCAGTTGGGCATGTTGCAGCGCAAGCAGCAATGGCAGCATGACCAGCCGGGCTTTGCCTTTCGCGTGCGTCCCGACATCCTCAACAGCTTCCGGGAAACGCTGCCCTTCCAATTGACGGGTGCCCAGCAGCGCGTGCTGGA
>JAICKM010000520.1 GCA_025927935.1 Chloroflexia bacterium
ATCGGCGCGCTCAAGCTGGCGCGCGGCCTCATGCTGGCCGAGCCGGATGTCAAGACAGTGCTGATCGCCGGGGGCTATCGCAACGGCGACCTGGTCGACTATCGCAACCCCCGTTCGCGCTTCATGATCAACCTCAGCGCGGGCGGCGGCGCGATTCTGCTACGCAAAGGCTACCCGCGCAACCGGCTGCTAGGCACCTCGGTCATCGTGGACGGCTCGTTCTCGCTAGATGTGATCGTGCCGGCGGGCGGCACGATGGAGCCGCTGACGGCGGAGGGGATCGCGGCGGGCCGCAACCGGCTCGACGTGCCCGATCCGGAGGGCATGAAGCAGCGCCTGGACACCCTGTCGATGCAGAACTTCCTGCGCGTGATCGACGAAGCCCTGGCGCAAAGCGGCCACACCCGCGCCGACATCGACTACCTCAACGTGTTGCACATGAAGCGCTCGGCGCACGATTTCGTGCTGCGCGAACTCGGCCTGCGCGAGGACCAGTCGTTCTACCTGTCGGACTTCGGCCACATCGGCCAGCAGGACCAGGCGGTGTCGATCAAAAAGGGGCTGGAAACCGGCCGGCTGCGCGATGGCGACCTGATGGTCATGGTCGCTGCGGGCATCGGCTACGCATGGGGAGCAGGAGTGGTGCAATGGGGATCGAACTAACCGGCAAAGTGGCCGTGATCACCGGCGGGGCGAACGGCATCGGGCGCGAAACGGCGCTCACCTTCGTGCGGGCCGGGGCCGCCGTGGTGATCTGGGATATGGCCGAGGCCACCGGGCACGCCGTCGCCGAGCAGATCCGCGCCGACGGCGGCAAGGCCGTCTTCCGCAAGGTCAACGTCGCCGACCAGGCCGATGTCGAAGCCGCCGTGAGCGAGGTGCTCCAGGAGTATGGCCGCATCGACATCCTGATCAACAACGCCGGCATCACCCGCGACGCGCAACTGGTCAAAGTCAAGGACGGCCAGGTGACGGGCAAGATGAGCGAGGCCGATTTTGACGCGGTGATCGCCGTCAACCTGAAAGGCGTGTTCAACTGCACTCAGGCCGTCGCCCCGGTGATGATCGCGCAGGGCGCCGGGCGCATCGTCAGCGCGTCGTCGGTGGTCGGACTCTACGGCAACTTCGGGCAGACTAACTACGTGGCCTCCAAGGCCGGGGTGATCGGCATGACCCGCGTCTGGGCGCGCGAACTGGGCAAGCGTGGCATCACCGCCAACGCCGTCGCGCCCGGCTTCATCGCCACCGAGATGACGGCGGCCATGCCCGACTCGGTGCTGGCGGGCATGATCGCCCGCACTCCCCTGGGGCGCATGGGCGAACCCGCCGACGTGGCCGCGGCCTACCTGTTCCTGGCCTCCGACGAGGCGGCTTTCATCAACGGCGCCATCCTGAACGTGGACGGCGGCCTGGTCGTCGGCACCTGAGAGGTCCTGCCCTACTATGTACATCGGCGATTGGCTAGCCCGGCGCGACATGCTCAGCCCGCACAAAGTGGCGCTGATCGATACCCTGCACGACGACCAGCCGATCACGTACCGCGAGTGGAACGCCGCGGCCAACCAGACGGCGAATCTGTTGCGCGATCTGGGCATCGGCAAGGGCGACCGCGTGGCCGTGCTGGCGATGAACTGCGTCGAGTACCTGGACATCTGGTTCGCCTGCGGCAAGCTGGGCGCCATCCTGCAAACGCTCAACTGGCGGCTGACGCCCCACGAGCTAGGCGGCTTGCTGGCCGACGGCACACCCGGCGTGCTGGTCTACGGACCGGAATTCGTCGCCCAGGTCCAGGCCGTGCGCGCCGAGGCCGCGTCGGTGCGCCACTGGGTGGCCCTTGACCCGGACGGCCGCGCGGCGCCGGATGACCCGGTCTTCACGACGCGCGAAAGCTACCCGGCCACACCGCCGCCCGCAGTCACGTTGGCCTGGGACGATCCCTGGGTGATCTGCTACACCGGCGGCACCACTGGGCTGCCCAAGGGCGCCGTGCTAACCCACGGCAACGTCGCCTGGAACTCGATCAACACCGTGATGAGTTGGGGCCTGACGCCCGACGACCGGGGTGTCCTCAATTCGCCGCTGTTCCACACGGGCGGGCTGAACGTGTTCACCGCGCCGCTGGTCCACATCGGCGGCACATCCATCGTCTGCCGGCAGTTCGACGTGGACCAGGTCTACGATCTGCTCGCCAACGCGGGCGTGACGATCTACTTCGGCGTGCCGACAATGTTCCTGGCGTTGCAGGAGCACCCGCGCTGGGCGGAGGCCGATTTTTCGCGCCTCAAGCTGGTGATCAGCGGCGGGGCGCCCTGCCCGCTGCCCGTGTTCGAGCGCTTCTGGGCGCGCGGCATCGACTTCAAGACCGGCTACGGGCTGACAGAGGCCGGCCCGAACACGTTCTGGCTGCCGCCCGAAGACGTGCGCCGCAAGCCGGGCGCGGTCGGCGCGCCGCTGTTCCACGTCGATGTGCGCGTGGTGGACGCCGCGGGCCGGGAGTGCCCGCCGGACGAAGTGGGCGAACTGATCATCCGTGGGCCGCACGTTTGCGCGGGATACTGGGGCCGCCCCGAAGAAACGGCGAAAGCCATCGTGGACGGCTGGCTGCATACCGGCGACCTGGCCCGCCGCGACGCCGAAGGCTACTACTACATCGTGGGCCGCCTCAAGGACATGATCATCTCCGGCGGCGAGAACATCTACCCGGCGGAAGTCGAGAACGTGCTGGCCGCGCACCCCGCCGTGGCCGCGGCAGCGCTGATCGGCGTCCCCGATGCGAAATGGGGCGAAGTGGGATGCGCCGTCGTCGTCACCCGGCCCGGCGCGAGTGTGACCGAAGAAAACCTGATCGAGTTCTGCCGGGCCCGGCTGGCCCGTTACATAGTGCCGAAGAGCGTTGTCTTTACCGACACGCTGCCGCAGACCGGCGCGGGCAAGGTCGATAAGACCCTGCTCCGCGCCCGCTACGGCACCGGCTGACGGCACACTGTAACCGGGAAAGAGAGGGCAACACCATGGTTAGTACAGCGGCCACCCAATCACATCCGAACCGGATCGCCATCGTCGGCGTCGGCAATGTCGGCGCGACTTTCGCCTATGCCTTGCTGCTCAGCGGCCTGGCGTCGGAAATCGTGCTCATCGACCTGAACCGCTCGCGCGCCGAGGGCGAGGTCATGGACCTGAATCACACGGAACCCTTCGCCCACCCCACGCGCATCTGGGCCGGGGATTACGCCGACTGCGCGGGGGCCGCCGTGACGGTAGTTTGCGCGGGCGCCGCGCAGAAGCCGGGCGAGACGCGCCTGGACCTGGTCAAGAAAAACACGGCCATCTTCAAGAGCATCGTGCCGGAAGTGGCTCGCTACAACCCGAACGGCATCCTGTTGATCGCTACTAATCCGGTGGATGTGCTCACCTATGTTAGCTGGAAGCTGTCGGGCCTGCCCGCCACTCGCGTTATCGGCTCCGGCACGATCCTCGATACAGCGCGCTTCCGCTACCTGCTGAGCCAGCACTTCGGCGTCGACTCGCGCAGCGTCCATGCCTACATTGTGGGCGAGCACGGCGACAGCGAGGTGCCGGTCTGGTCGCTGGCGAACATCGCCGGGATGCGCCTGCCCGACTTCTGCGCCGCACAGGGGCGCGACTACTCGCAGTTGGACATGGACAAGATCTTCGAGCAGACCCGCGACGCCGCCTATCAGATCATCCAGCGCAAAGGCGCCACGTTTTACGCGGTAGCCGCCGGGCTGACTCGTATCGTGGAAGCCATTTTGCGCGACCAGAGTACGGTCCTGTCGCTCTCCAGCCGGATCGAGAATTACCACGGCATCGACGACGTCTGCCTGAGCCTGCCGACGGTCATCGATCGCGGCGGGGTGGAGCAGGTGCTGCGGCTGGATGTCAGCCAGCAGGAGATTGCGGCGCTACAAGAGTCGGCGAAGGTCTTGAAAGAGACCATTGAGCAGTTGGATCTTTAACCCATCCATTAGCAAGGTTCCGCCATGCCACGTATCCGCGCCAACGACATCGAATTGTTCTACGAATGGAAGGGCAACCCGGAGGGTCCCATCGTGGTGTTCGTCAACGGTCTGCTGACCGACACGGCCAGTTGGAACGCCCACCTGCCCTTCTTCGTGGATCGCTATCACTGCCTGGTCTACGACTGCCGCGGGCAGGGTCAGTCGGATAAGCCCGACCAGGTCTATGACACTCAATTGCACACCGCCGACCTGGCCGCGCTGGTCGAGGCGCTGGGCATCGAGCGGGCCTGCTGCGTGGGTCTATCGAACGGCGGCGCGGCCCTGCTGGGCTACGCCGCCGCGCACCCGGAGCGTGTGCGGGCGCTGGTCGTATCGGGCGCTTATGCGGCAGTAGATACCATCCTGCACGTCAAACTGACCTCGTGGATCCGGGCGATGGAGGTAGGCGGCAGCCCGCTGCGCTTCGACGTGGCGCTGCCCTGGGTCTGGGGCGGCGGCTACCTGGAGCAGAACTACACCGGCTTGCTGGCCTTCCGCGAGAAAGGCGTCAACCTGCCCATCGCCCCGGCCACCAACCTGATCAAGGGGGCCATGGTCCACGACATCCGCGACCGGCTCCCGGCGATCACTGCACCCACGCTGGTCGTGGTGGGCGAGAACGACGTGCTGACGCCACCCCAACTCGCCCGCGACATCGTCGCCGCCGTGCCTGGCGCCCAATTGCGCGTGATGGACGGGCTAGGCCACGCCGCGGCGCTGGAGCAGCCGGAAGCGTTCAGCAGGATCGTCACGGAGTTTTTCACGCAAGTTGCGGAAAGGAACTAAACCATGCCGTTTGTGCGGGCCGGGGATCTGAACGTCCACTATATCGAACAGGGCGCGGGCACGCCCATCGTCTTTGTCCACGGCAACTGGGTCACCTCCACCACCTGGGAGCCGGTGCTGAACCGGCTGCCGGGTGGTTATCACGGTATTGCGCCGGACGTGCGCGGACGCGGCAAGACCGAGGGGCCGGATTCGGAATACAGTATCCCGTCGCTGGCCGCCGATCTGCGCGCTTTCGCCGATGCGCTGGGCCTGGACCGGTTCCACCTCGTCGGCCACTCGCTGGGCACGGCCATCGCCATGCAGTTCGCGCTCGACCATCCCGAGCGCGTGCGCACCCTCACCGTGGTTGCGCCGGCCTGGGTGGACGGCATGCCGGAGGCGTTCAACAGCCCGGCGGGCCAGGAGGC
>JAICKM010000602.1 GCA_025927935.1 Chloroflexia bacterium
GATCCGCACGGCCAAGCCCCACCGGCTGCTCGACCCCGCCGCCGGGCCGCTGATCGCCGTGCGCCTGCGCATCCTCACGCGCAAGACGCTGGGCGGCCTGGAGACGGACCTGGCGGGCCGGGTGCTACGCCCCGACGGCCGGCCCCTGCCCGGCCTCTACGCGGCGGGCGAGGCCGCCGGGTTCGGCGGCGGCGGCGTCCACGGCTACCGCGCCCTGGAAGGCACGTTCCTGGGCGGCTGCCTCTTCTCTGGGCGCGCGGCGGGCCGGGCCGCGGCGGCGGCGGTGGGGTAGGCGGGGCACTGGCTGCTTCGTAAATCAGCGGCTATTGCCGTACAGGGGAAAGGCGAGTTGATCCAACGTCTCCAGGCCGTAGGTAGGTTCCAGCGTTTCCGTATCCATTCCAATCCAGCCGCCATAGGTCTGTAAAAGCTGCCGGAGCAGGGCGCGCAGGGGATCGATGGACCACGGTTCGTTGCGCAAAGAAATCGTGTACTCCGTGGCATAGCCGTACTGCTTGAGGACGAGCAGCGCGGCGTCGCCATGCACCGCGAGGGTGTCAGTCGGCGCCCAGGACCAAAAGACACGGGGGTCCGGCGGCCAGTACACGTTAAACGACCGGAGGGCGTCCTGGCCGCCCGGCGGGATGGGGATGGCCGCATCGGCGGCACTAAAACGGGCCGTTTCGTAGCCTAAGCCCGCGATAATGGCTTCTAACTCGTCAAGTTGAATCGGTTGGCGCGTGAAGTAGAAAATATCTTCCATATAGACTGGTTTTTCCCCTATTCCACCGCGCATGAGGCATGAATTGGGCCCAACAGTAAGGGCCGGTCGCAACCCGGCCCCTACAGCGGCTGGCGAGGTAGGAGCCGGGTGTCACCCCGGCCCCTACGATAGCGCATTCTAGGCCTTGGAGTGGATGTCGTCCGCGGTGCGGCCCAGGTTGAAGGCGGCGACCGTGGCGTAGGAGAAGCCGTCCACCGCGGCCAGGATGGGGAAGGCGATGGGCGCGGCTTCCGTGTCCTTGGTGTATTTCAGGAACTGCGGCCAGCCTTGCAGCGTGGAGAGGATGTTGGTCGTGCCCTCCAGCGCGTCGCCCTTGGTGTCCGGGTCGGTCATCTGGTCCTTCAGCACCCAGATGGCCGTGAACATGGCGACCTGGGTCACGCCGAAGAAGGTCGCCAGCCCCGGATCGCCCTTGTCGCCCCAGGCCGGGTTGACGGCGCCGACGATGCTGCTGACCAGCCCGACCAGGCCCGACAGCCAGAGGGCGAAGTTGAGGTCCGACGGCGTGTTGGTGAAGCCGTCGCGCACCACGTCGAGCGGCAGCCCGATGAGGAAGTTGACCCCGCTCAGCACCAGCTTGACGATACCGAACGGCGTCTTCTCGGCGATGCCCAGGCTGAGGTCTTCGATGACGGTCATGGTGCCGATCACGCCGCCGACGACAATGCCGACGAAGCCGAGTGCCCAGCCTGCCGCGTTCCAGGCCGCGTCGTCCGGGCGGGCCACGTCGCGGGTGTCCGCCGCCGCCGAGGCCAGCTCCCGCGTGCCGGTGAAGGCCGCCGTGACTTTGGCCCACACGTCACTCCAGTGCAGGTTGCGCAGCATGGCCGTGTCCGCCATCGTGATCGGCGGGCGGTTGTGGCCGCTCGCCAGTTTGTAGATGATCGTGAACGGCACCGCCGCCATCAGGCTGATCAGGCTGATGGCGTTGAGCTGGCTCTGCCCCTGGAAGACCACCTGCTCCACGAAGTCGGTCAGGATGGGGATGTTGATGCGCGTGGTGAACAGGTCGAGGAGCGCGTTCAGCACGATGCCCATCAGTTCGAGCATGGCGTGGATGACCGCGCCGGCGATGTCCAGCCCGGCGTTGAGCAGCGGCTTGATGATGCCCAGCAGGTCGGCGATGCCCTGGAGCGTCAGCAGGTGCTCGGGGTGCTGGAGCAGGTCGTTCAGGCCGGAGTTCTGGAACGTCTCCGCGGAGAAGAGCGTGCCGCCCGCCGTCTGCAAGCGGGTCGCCAGTTGCTGGGCCACGGCGATCACCTGCTGGCTCAGTTGGAAGGCGTCCAGCCCGCCGCCCGTGTGCGAGATGTTGTCGTTGAACAGCGATTGCAGATACTTGCTCTGCACGTCCTGCGGCGGGGCGTTGCCGTCGGTGTTGACCGGCGCGGCGTGGCCGGTCAGCGCGGTGATCCAGGAGTCGAAATTGGTGTTGATCAGCGTCTTGAGCCGGGTGATCGCGTCGTCCACGAACTGGCCCTGGGCCAGCGTGGCGATGGCCTCGCGGATCACGCGCTGGATCTGGAGCAGCGCATCCTGAATCACCTGCTGGGTGGCGACGATGTCGCTCCAGTTGAACAGGGCCTTGAGATAGTTGATCAGGTTCTGCACTGTGGCGCCCAGGCTGTCGAGCACGCTGCCCACGAAGCGCCCGGCGTCCTCCACCGTTTGCAGCACCAGGGAGTAGGCTTTCTGCACGCCGGCCACCACGGTGTTGATAATGACCCGGATGCCGGTGATCACCTGCTCGGCCAGTTGGCCCACCTGCTGAATCGTCGTCGAGACGGCGCTCAGCACGACCGTGCCGCCGGTCTTGATGGCGTCGCCGGCCTGCTGGAAGGCCGCGGTGGTCTGCTGCTCGACCGTGGCGTAGCCGCTGGTGACGCCGCCGGCCACCTGGTTGGCGACCGTGGTGGCGGTGGCGGGCAGGGTGTTGTTGAAGAAGTTGGCCGTTTCCTGGGCGGCGGTGTTGGCCGCGTCGGGGATGGTGTGGGTGAAGAAGTTGCTGATGTCATCGAAGATGCCGCGGTCCCCGGCGAGGCTGAACAGCGCCTGCGGTCCGCCGAGCGGGGCCAGGCCGTCGAGCATCCGGCTGGCGTCGTCCAGGTAGGTCATCTCCGGGGCGTCGAGACCGCGCGTGCCGGCGTCCGCCTGCTGGGTGAACGTCCCGGCGCGCAGGTCGAGGACCCAGGGCGTGGTGCCCATGCTGCTGACGTTGAGCATGCGGCGCACCGGCTGATCCACCGGCAGCATGTGCATCGGCATATCGTCGCGCAGCGGGTCCGGCGGGCCGCCCAGGTCGCGCTCGTTCTGCATATAGGGCGGGATGTAAGGTCGGGGCGGCGGCAGCGGGGCGGCGCCGCCCAGGTCGCGGCTCGCCACCTGGGACACGGTGGGCTGCACATCGTGATTGACCACGGTAGTCAGGATCATGCGCATGGCGCCGGCGGCGGCATCGGCTTGCATCTGGGTGACAGTCGCGGGCACGACGGCGGGGCGCAGGTCCAGGCCGCCGGGAGGCGGGGCCTGGCCGCGCAACTGGGCGCCGGTGATCATGCCGAGTTGCTGATGGGCCTGGCGGTCGGGCGCCACCAGCACCCGCTCGTTATCGCCCATGAAGTCGGCGCGCACTTTGATCAGCGGGGTGGTGAGTTGGCCTTGCGCTTCGATGACGAAGCTGAGTTCGCCCTGCGCGTTGGTGGCGCGGGTGAGCGGGCGGATCGTGTCGAGCACGGCGGTGGTGCCGTCGGTGAAGTGGAGCAGGGCCGGGGCGGTGCCCCACAGGGTCATATTGGTGCGCAAGGGTGCGCCCTGTGCCATGCGCGCTGACAGGACGGTGCGGTAGCCGCTGATCTCGATGGTCCGGCCAGGGTGGCCGGGGTCGGCCCGATAGTCCTGCATCAGCCGGGCCTGCGAGACCAGATAGGGCATACCGTGCGTGCTGAGCACATCCTGCCAGCCGGCGTTATGAATCGTGCCGTTGGCCGTGGGGTTGACCGCGTTGACGGCTGCCGTGCCGGTGCCCTCGCCCAGCGGCCAGTAGCCGACCAGGCCCGCCTCGGCCACATTGAGCGGCTCCTGCGTCGCGGCGTGGGCACGAATCGTCGCCGGATCGAGGGCGCGGTTCCAGAGGGCCACATGGCGCAACTGCCCGGCGAAATAGCGCTCGCCGCCGCCGCCTTTCGCCCCGATGGCCCAGGGCGCGTTGACCGCGACCGGCCCGGTGGTGGGCGCCGAGCGCCCGATCTCCTGCCCGTTGCGATAGAGAATCCAGACGCTGCCGTTATACACGCCGCAGAGGTGAGTCCAGCGCGACAGGTCGTCGGCGGTCAGCGCGCCTCCGGCATAATGGTCCGTGCCGTCCCACGAGCCGACCTGGTACTGGCCGTTGGCGAGCCGCAAGAAGACTTCGCCGGCCGGATTCTGGCTGTAGCCATGGGCCAGGATGTCTCGTAAACCATCGGTGGCCGTGGGCTTGAGCCACGCCTGCATCGTGATCGCCCCCTGCACGTTCAGCGAGGGCGCGCTGCCCAGGTCCACGTAGGTGGTGGTGCCGTCGAGGGCCAGCGCATGGTCGCTATAGTCGACGAACTGCTCGGCGCCGCTGGGCTGCGTCTGCGTGTCGGGCAACTGGTCGTGGACCTCCACCCAGGCGACGTTGTGGATGGTGTTGGCCGCCGGTTCACGCGAGTGATCGAACGCTTGCGCGCCGCTGCCC
>JAICKM010000337.1 GCA_025927935.1 Chloroflexia bacterium
ATCACCCAAGCAGGACCATCGTCCTATCCAGTACATCAGCGACTTGCGGATAACCTGGATCCCCGCTTTAAAAGGGCGCGACAGCATCGCTGCTGACCACCCAAGCAGGACCATTGTCCTATTCAGGTTATCGCAGCCAGGGGGCGAGCCGCCAGACTCGCCCCCTTTATTTGTGCCCCCGCGCCCCCTCTATTATGCCGCCGCCGCATGGGCGCGATCAGGAATCTATTACCCAGTGTCTACTCATATGCACCCCGCGATACAC
The DNA here is from genome assembly GCA_025927935.1 of Chloroflexia bacterium. The sequence goes on from JAICKM010000337.1 coordinate 266, forward strand.
CTCCGCCAGCTAGGATATAAGCGGGGGAACCTACCCCTGAATACTTCACGCCCGCAGGAGCCGGCTAGTAGGAGCTGGAATAGACGGAACAGGAGTCCCATATGAACGCGCAAACCAAAGAGAATCTGATCACGGCCCTACATGGTGAAGCGTTTGCTTACCTGAAATATCTGAGCTTCGCCAAACAAGCACGGGAAGAGGGCCGGGTGGAACTAGCCGATCTTTACGAGAAGATCGCCAATGGCGAACGCATGGAGCATTTCGCCGAGGAAGCGGCCCTGCTCGGCCTGGTGGGCACCGCCGGCGCGAACCTGGAAGCCGCCATCAGCGGCGAGTCCTACGAAACGGTCACCATGTACCCCGAATTCGCCGCCCAGGCGGCCGCTGCGGGTGACAAGGCGGCCGCCGATCTGTTCGCGGAAATCGGCAACGATGAGAAGAGTCATCTGGCCGAATTTAAATCGGCTCTTCAGGCGCTGCATACAGCACCCACGGTGGCGCGGTAGCCGGGCACGGCGGGTGCGCCGGGAAGCAGGCTTGCCTTTCGGTCCTACGGATGCGTGCGTAGCGAGTGAATAAGCGCGGGTGGGTTTGTGCGCCGCTCCATCGCGGAGCATGCCACATCGCCACCCGCTCCCTACCCGGCGTGCCGGGCGCCATCATGATGCCTGGCAGCGCTGGACCGAACTCGGGTATCACGATGCGCGCCGGAATCATGAGGCATCTCGCCGGCTGTCCGCACCAGGCGAGATGCCTTGCCGGTCGCGGCGAATAGCCTCACCGCCGGGTGGTTTTCTTAAGAAAGCTCCATCCCCAGCCCCAACTCCCCCCCGAACAATGTGCCCAGCAGCACACTCAACACGATCAGCAATATAAGCCCGCCACCGAGATAGAGCGCGGCGGCGGCGCGCCCGTAGCGCGCCGCGATGTCGCGCACGCGCACGGCGTTAAACAGCGGCGCGCCGCCCATTAGCGCCAGCAGGGCGGGCAGCGGCACGTTGTAGGTGGTGAGGGCGGCGACGAGCGGGAGGTCGGCGCCCGCGGGCAAGGGCAGCAGCAGCGTGAGCAGCGCCACCGGCCCGGCAGCCCACGGCCCCAGCCCGGTCAGAGCGCGCACCCCCGCGCGGGCCGGGTCCCAGGCGGTGAACAGCCCGCCGATCAGTGCGGCGGCGAACAGCGGCCCGGCGGTCTGGTCCAGCAACTGGCCGGCCTCGCGCCACAGCGCGCGCGCCAGATCGGGGCGGGTGCCGGGTGGGGTATCCGTGGCCGGTTCCGTGGGGCGGGGCGGCAGCGGGTGGGTGGGGGTGCCGGGGGATGCGGCGCGCCCGGCGAAGGCGGCCACAACCCCGCTCAGGATCAGGCCGAGCGCGAGCCGCAACCCGGCCAGCAGCGGGTCGTGGGCTGCCGTCAGGATCACGGCCAGCGGTGTGAGCGCGCCGCTCAGCGTGGCGGCCCACAGGGCAAGCACCGCACCGGGCGGCGGGCCGCCGCGCAGCAGACGCCCTAACAGCCAGGCCGTGGGTGTGTCCGGCCCACGCGGCGCCCGCCCAGCGTGGCGGGCAATCCACGTGTTCAGCCCGGCGGTCAGCAGGATCGCCACGGCATAGGCGGGCAGCAGCCAGACCAGGTAGTCGCGGATCTTGAGCACGAGGACAGCCAGGTCCGGTATCATGGATGCTCATTTCTGCGCATAGCGCCGGGCGACCGGCACGCGGGGAAGGGGGCCGGTCCGTCCGGCAGGGGAGGTCGCGCCCATCGCCAGGAGTAGACATAATCCCTCGCGTTTCCCATTGTCGAATCGCCTAGAACATGATACAATTATACGCATGAGGCGGGACCGAGTCCCGCCCTTCCCGGTCTGGCCGGAGTTTGATCAAGGAGCTTGAGAACGCAGTATGTAGACCGCTGTGTGGGCCGCTAGAGAAGACGGAGCTAACCGTGTCAAGAGAAATCGACGCGCCGGTGCTGGTCCTGAACCAGAATTACGAACCGCTCAATGTGTGCAATGTCAGGCGGGCGTTGGTCCTTGTGTTTAACGGGAAGGCGGAAGTGCTGGAGTTGAACCACGCGATCATTCACTCCCCGATGCACAACATCCATGCCCCGTCGGTGATCCGGCTGGCCCACATGATCCGCCGCCCGCATCCACGCGCCAAGCTGTCGCGGCGCGAAGTCTTCTTGCGCGATGATTACACCTGCCAGTATTGCGGCGTGCATACCCGCGATCTCACCCTCGACCATGTGATGCCCAAGTCGCGCGGGGGACCGCACACCTGGGAGAATCTCGTTTCGGCGTGCCGCGCTTGCAACCACCGCAAGGGCGGCAAAACGATTGAGGAGGCCCGCATGCGCCCGCTGCACATGCCCCGCCAGCCCAAGGCCAATATTTATCACCTGGTCTACCGCTACGTGCAGGCCGCCCCGCTGGAGGAATGGCACAAATTTCTGCCCGGCCTGAGTAGTTAGTCGCCGGTGGCTGCCCGCCACCGGATCCGAGCCGCCTGCCGCCCTTCGGGGCCGGGCGGCTCTTTCCTTAGTGCTGAGTGCTGAGTGCTGAGTGCTGAGTGACGACGACGAGTGGTCGGTGGTCGGTGGTCAGTAGGACGAGTGACGGGGGTTAGTAGGATGAGTGACGAGGGCTGAGGCCGGTCGGCAGTGCTTTCCCCCCTGCCCGGCGCGGGCAGGGGGGTAGGGGGGTTAGGCCGGTCGGCGGCCCGGATATGATATAATCACTCCGATTCTCAACGCGAGTCGTCGGACTTTGAGCATCAGCGGCAGCGGTCACCCCATCACTGACCACCGACCACTGATCGCGCAGCGGTGCCGCAGGCACACCACTGACGGCTCGCTCGAAAGGACAGGCAACGATGCTGGACTTGAAACTGATACGGGAAAACCCAGACCTGCTGCGCGAGTCGCAGCGGCGGCGGGGCGAAGATGTGGGCGTGGTCGACCGGCTGCTGGCCGTGGACACGCGCAATCGCGCCCTGAAGACCGAGGCCGAGGCGCTGCGCGCCGAGCGCAATCGCGTCTCCGCCGAGATCCCCAAGACCAAGGACCCGCAGGCGCGGCAGCAGAAGATCGCCGCCATGCGCGAGGTCGGCGACCGCATCGCCGCCATGGAGCGCGAGATCACGGCGACAGATGAGGAGATCCGCACCATCCTGCTGGGCATCCCCAACATCCCACACGAGTCGGTGCATGAGGGCAAGGACGACAGCGAGAACATCGTGGTGCGCACCTGGGGCACGCCGCGCGAGTTCGACTTTACCCCGCGCCCGCACTGGGAGATCGCCGAGGCGCTGGGCATCGCCGACTTCGACCGCGCGGGCAAGATCTCGGGGCCGCGCTTCTATGTGCTGGTGGCCGCCGGGGCGCACCTGGAGCGCGCGCTGATCAACTACTTCCTCGACCTGCATGTGACCGAGCACGGCTACACCGAGGTCTGGACGCCGTATCTCGTCAAGGGCGAGTGCATGGTCGGCACGGGCCAGTTGCCCAAGTTCGCCGACGACATGTACCGCATCGAGGGCGAAGACCTGTACCTGGACCCCACGGCGGAAGTGCCGGTGACGAACCTCTACCGCGAGGAGATCCTGGACGGCGCGAAGCTGCCGATCTACCTGGTGGGCTACACGGCCTGCTTCCGCAAGGAGGCGGGCGCGGGCGGGCGCGACAACCGCGGCATGGTGCGCGTCCACCAGTTCGACAAGGTGGAGATGGTCAAGTTCGTCGCGCCCGATACCTCGTGGGACGAACTGGACTCGCTGCTTGCCAACGCCGAGGACTGCTTGCAGCGGCTGGGCTTGCCTTACCACATCGCGCAGATGTGTACGGGCGACGTGGGCTTCACGGCGGCCAAGAAGTTCGACCCGGAGGTCTGGATGCCAGGCCAGGACAAGTACGTCGAGATCTCGTCGTGCTCCAACTTCACCGACTTCCAGGCGCGGCGGGCCAACATCCGCTACCGCCCCGCGCCCGAAGCCAAGCCGCAGTTCGTGCACACGCTGAACGGCTCCGGCCTGGCCATTGGCCGCACCGTGGCCGCCATCCTGGAGAATTACCAGCAGGCCGACGGCTCGGTGGTGGTGCCCGAAGTGCTGCGCCCCTACATGCGGGGCCTGGAGGTCCTCACGCGCGGGCGCACACTGTAGATGCCCCATGGATCGGCGGACAAGCGCGTTACGGAGCCGTCGTTCATCGCCCCAGCCATTGCCGCGCGGGCCGGACGGGCGTGGATCGGCGTGGTGCTGGCCGTCTGTGCTTGTGCGGGCCTCTGGTGGTACGGCGTGGCCTGGTTTGCGCCGGCGCGGGCGGCCACCCTAGCCGCTACCGGCCTGCCGAGCGGGACCGGGCCGACTTCGGATTGGTATGCCACCTGGGCGGCGACGCGGGCCACGCTGTTCGAGCACCGCGATCCCTACGGGCCGCAGGTCACGGGCGAGATTCAGCGACTCTTCTATGGCCGGCCGCTCACGCCGGAGGAGCAGCAAGCCGGGCTGATCAGCGAGGCGTTTGTGTATCCGCTGCCGGTGGTCTGGGTGCAATGGCCGCTGGCGCTGCTGCCCTGGCCGGTCGCCTACAATCTGTTATATGTATTGATCCTGCTGCTGGCCGCCGCAGGCGCGCTGGCCTGGTGGGCGGCCATCGTGCCGCGCCCGGCGCCGCGCGCCGCCGCCGTCGCCTGGGTGGTGCTGGTCACCTTCAGCCTGCCCAACCTGAATATCTGGCTGCTCCAACAGCCGACGGCCTGGACCGTGGCGAGTCTCGCGGCGGCGCAGTGGCTGCTGGCCGGGGCGGGCCGGGCGCCGGGCGGGCTGGACCCGCGGCGCGGGTTCGCGGCGGGGGCCTGCCTGGCCCTGGCGACGCTCAAGCCGCAACTGGCGCTGCCGGTGGTGGTCTGGCTGCTGGCCTGGGCGCTCTGGCGCCCGCGCCGCCGCTGGCCGCTGGCCGCCGGGTGGGCGCTGACCTTGGGCCTGGGCTGGGGGGCCGCCGATCTGTGGCTGCCGGGCTGGGAAGCCGGCTGGCTCACGCAACTGGCGGCCTATGGCAACTATGCTTTCAGCGGGTCGCTGCTCGGCACCTTGCTCCCCGCGGTCGTCACGGTGATCTTGCAGATACTCATGGTGGGGATCGGGGTGGTGGCGGCCTGGCGCTGGCGCGACGCGGCGCCCGCCACGCTCCCGCACCACCTGCTGTGGGCCTGGGCGCTGCTGCTGCCCTTGCTGCTCTTTCCCAGCGTGACCGCCTACAATCAACTCCAGTTGGCGCCGGCGGTCCTGCTGCTCGTGCTGATTGAGCCGCATTGGCGGAACCGGCGCGGCCCGCGCCTCGCCGCCCGGCTGGCGCTGGTCGCGGCGGTCTGGCCCTGGGTCGCCGCGCCCCTGGTGATCGCGCTGGGGCTGGCCGGCATCCCGCTCACCCCCCCGCTCATCAATCTACCCTGGGTCGCCAGCCTCATCCTCCCGATCTTGCTCACCGTGCCCCTGATCCTGCTCGGGGGGCAGCAGTTCGCGCACGCGCGGGGGCAGCCGGCCCCTGCGGCAGGCTAGGCGGGCCGGGGCGGCGCGAGCTGGTGGCTAGGGGCGGGCGGGTCCGCGGCCTGGCTCTCCAGGGGGAGCACGACCTGGAAGGTAGCGCCGGCGCCGGGGGCGCTCTCCACGGCGATGGTCCCGTGGTGCATCTCGACGATTTTCTTGGCGATGGCTAGCCCCAGGCCGCTGCCGCCGGTGGGCGCGGTGCGCGCCCGGTCGGCCTTGTAGAAGCGCTCGAACAGGCGGCCCTGGTCGGCGAGGGCGATGCCGATGCCGGTATCGGCGATGCGAAAGGCGAGGTCGGCACCCTGGGGCGCCAGTTCCACGCGCACCCGCCCGCCCGCCGGGGTGAACTTGATGGCGTTGCTCAGCAGATTGATCCAGACCTGGCTCAGCAGGTCGTCGTCGGCGGTAATGCTGACCGGTTCCAGGCACACATCCAGGTCGAGTTGTTTGGCCGTCCATTGCGGCTCGCAGGCCAGGATCAGGGCGCGGATCTGTTTGTCCAGACGGTAGGACCGCGGCTGGAACCGGGCGTGGTCGGCTTGTAGGGCGGCCAGGCGCAGCAGATTGTCGGTGAGGCGGCCCAGGCGCGTGCTTTCGCTCAGGATGATGTCGAGGTACTGCGCGTGCTGCTCCGGGCTGAGGTCGTTTTGCTGCAAAGCGAGGGCGAACCCGTGGATCGCGGTCAGCGGCGACTGGATCTCGTGCGAGACATCGGAGATGAATTCCTGGCGCAGTTGCTCCATCTGGCCGAGTTCCACGGCCATCGTATTGATGCTGTTCACCAGTTCGCCGAACGGTTGGTCGCCAAAGGGGTTGTCCACGCGAACGTTGAAATCGCCCTTGGCGATCTGTTGCATGGCCGTCAGGAGTGCTTCCATCCCGCGCCCCTGCGGGGACCAGCCGCGCGCCTGCGCCAGCCGGACCACGCCGCCGACCACCAGAAACGCGATGCCCAGCCCCAGCAGCCCGTTGATGATCTGCGCCGCCAGGTCGGGCGGATGCCAGCCCAGCCGGGCATAGGCCAGCGCGGTCAGGTAGTAGGCGGCGGTCACGGTGCTCACCTGGAGCGCCAGCACGACGGCCAGGCCCTTGAGCAGGTTCCATACGCGGGTGCGCAGGGGCGGCTTCATGGCGCCGGCTCCAGGCGATAGCCCAGGCCGCGCATGGTCTGGATGCGAAAGCCGTGGTCGGCTTCGGGGAAGCGCTCGCGCAGCCGGTTGATGTGCACATCCAGCGTGCGCTCGTTGCCCTCGAAATCATAGCCCCAGATGTCTTCGATCAGCCGGTCGCGGGAGAGGGTTTGCCCGGCGTGGGCGGCGAGCTTGAACAACAACTCGAATTCCTTGCGCGGCAGCGTCAGCCGGGCGCCGTGGACCGTAACCTCGTAGGTTTTGCGGTTCATGGACAGGCTGCCGACCTGCACCGTCTGCGAGATGGCGATGCGATAGCGCTTGAGCAGCGCCCGCACGCGGGCCACCAGTTCCAGCGGCTCAAAGGGCTTGACCAGGTAATCGTCGGCGCCCAGCTCGAAGCCGCGGACTTTCTGGCTGGTTTCGCCCCTGGCCGTGAGCATGAGCACGGGCGTCTCGCCCGCGGCGCGCACCCGGCGGCAGACCTCCCAGCCGTCCATGCGCGGCAGCATGAGGTCAAGAATGACCAGGTC
>JAICKM010000883.1 GCA_025927935.1 Chloroflexia bacterium
CAAACCGGCTCCTACAACAGGTTTGCGTGTAAGGGCCGGTTTCAAACCGGCCTGTCCGATGAGCCGCGCAACCGGCCAGCCCGTTCAGTCGCTCCATTTCTCCACCAGTATAGCGGCGATGCGCTCGGCGGCATGGCCGTCGCCGAAGACCTGTGCTGGAGTCCCCTGCGGGCGGAACGCGTCCACCCCGGCGATGATCGCCGCCGGGTCGGTGCCGACAAGCCGGTTCCAGCCCTGATCCACCGTTTCCACCCACTCGGTTTCCTCGCGCAGGGTAAGGCAGGGCACGGCGAGCCAGTAGGCTTCCTTTTGCACCCCGCCGGAGTCGGTCAGGATCATCCGGGCGTTGCTCTCCAATGCCACCATGTCCAGGTAGCCCACCGGGTCGATAGGGCGCACATGGGCCGCGAACGGTTGGGCCAGGGCGGCCAGGGCCTTGGCCGTGCGCGGGTGGACAGGGAAGACGACCGGCTCGGCCAGCGCGTTGAGGGCAGCCACGATGGCGCCCAGGCGAGCCGGGTCGTCTGTGTTGGCGGCACGGTGGATCGTCGCCAACAGGTAGGCGCCCGGCGCCACGCCGAGGCGCGCCGGCAGCGGCCCGACCACCGAGTCGCGGGCGCGCGCCGCGGCCTGGAGCACCGCGTCATACATCACATCGCCCACCACGTGGACGCCGCGCGTGATGCCCTCGCGAGCCAAGTTCGCCGCCGACACAGGCGAGGGGCAAAATAGCAGGCTGGACAGCGCGTCGGCGACGACACGGTTGATCTCTTCCGGCATGGCGCGATTATAGGAGCGCAGCCCGGCCTCGACATGGGCCACCGGCACGCCCAGCTTGGCCGCGGCCAGCGCCGCGGCCAGCGTCGAATTGGTGTCGCCGTAAACCAGCACCCCGGCGGGTTGCTCGCGCAGCAGCACGGCTTCCAGCGCGGTGAGCATGGCCGCGGTCTGTTCGCCGTGCGAACCCGACCCAACGCCCAGATTGAGGTCGGGCGGCGGGAGATCCAACTCGCGGAAAAAGACGGCAGACATCGCGTCGTCGTAGTGCTGGCCGGTATGAACGAGCACCTCCTGAACGCCGGGGCGGGCGCGCAAGGCCCGGCTGAGGGGCGCGGCCTTGATGAACTGGGGCCGCGCCCCCACCACCGTGACGATCTTCATGCCGGGCCTACAGGGCGCACACGGCGGCGACCACGGCGGCCAGATCCTGCTCGGTGAGGGCCGGGTGAACGGGCAACGAGAGCACCTGCGCCGTGGCCTCCTCGGTCACGGGGAAGCAGAGGTCGCCGTAGCCGCGGTCGCGGTAGACCTGCTGGCGATGCACGGGCAGCGGGTAATAGACTTCGCTGCCCACGCCCGCCGCGGCCAGCTTTTCGCGCACAGCGTCGCGCTCCAGCGGCGGCAAAACCCGCACCGTATACTGGTGGAACACATGCGCCACATCGGGCCGGACCAACGGCACCTGCACCTTATCAGCGGGCAGGCGGGCGCTCAAGTAGGCGGCATTGGCCTGGCGGCGGCGCGTGAGCTCGCCCAGCTTGGGCAGTTGGGCCACACCGATAGCGGCATGCACGTCGGTCATGCGGAAGTTGTAGCCGAGCATTTCGTGGTAGTAGCGGCGGCGCATGCCGTGAGCGCGCAGCATACGCGCCAGATCGGCCACCTCGTCGTCATTGGTGGTGATGATGCCGCCCTCGGCAGTGGTGATGTTCTTGGTGGGGTAGAAGCTGAAGCAGCCGGTGCCGAAGGTGCCCACGGTGCGCCCGGCGATGGTCGCGCCGTGGGCCTGGCAGGCGTCTTCAATCACGCGCAGCCCGTGGCGCTCAGCAATCGCCATGATGCGCGGCATATCGGCGGGATTGCCGTAGAGATGCACGGGCAGGATGGCCTTGGTGTGCGGGGTAATGGCGGCCTCGATCAGATCGGGGTCCATGTTGAAGCTGCCCGGTTCGATGTCCACGAACACCGGCGTGGCCCCGCAATAGAGCACGGCGTTGGCCGAGGCGATGAAGGTGAAGGGCACGGTGATAACCTCGTCGCCGGGGCCGATGCCGTTCGCCAGCAGCGCCAGGTGCAGGGCCGTCGTGCCGTTGGCCGTGGCGACCGCGTGCTTGACGCCCAGCGCCGCCGCGAAGCCGTCCTCAAACGCCTTCACCTCGCTGCCCTGGGCCAGTCCACCCGACCCGAGCACGCGCAAGACTTCTTGTTTTTCTTCCTCACCGATGAGCGGCTTTGCCATCGGAATCATAGCAGGGTTACTCCTTACTTACGCTGCAAACCTGGGCGCCGGCAACGATGCACGGTCGCCCGCAACCACCCTACGGCGGATGCGATCCCAGTATCACACTCTTAAGTATACCGCCAAACCGTCTGCTACCAAAGCCAGTGCGACGCGGCGGACAGGCCGGTTTCAAACCGGCCCCTACATCATCACGGGGGCGCCACAGCAGCAGAGGCCGGTTCCGAACCGGCCTCTACCCCTGGTGCGCAAGTGTCCGGCAGCGGGAAGCGTCAGCGGAGCCAGCCGCGTTCTTGCAGCAGTTGGGTGCCCAGCAGGCCGAGCAGGACTTCGTGATCGGTGCCCGAGTATTCGGGGTGGTATTCCATACGCACGCGCTGGAAGTATTGGACACGGTAGGTTTTGCCGTCGGTGGGCGAGACTTCGTCGTGCTCCTCGGAGATGGGATAGCCGTTGACGAACAGCCCGCCGTGTTTCTCCCAATATGCGCG
>JAICKM010000515.1 GCA_025927935.1 Chloroflexia bacterium
GAGAGGCGCGTATGCTGGAGACGGGCGCGGGCAGCGGGCTGGCGGTGCTGTGCGCGGGGCTGGAGACGATGGATGCGCCGGTGCTGGTGCTCGACCCCGCCGGGTGCGTGGCGTATGTGACGCCCGCGGCGGCGCGGTTGCTGGCGCTGGACGCGACCGCCATCCGCGGGCAGCCCTGGGCGCCCTTGTGGGCCGCCCTGTGCCCCGGCGACCCCGTACTGGGGCGCGCGCCCCGGCGCATGGACGTGCAATGCGGCGCGCAAACGGTCGCCGTGCGCGCCTGGCAGCGCCCGGTGGCGGGCAGCCCGCTCACCCTGGTCCACCTCGAAGACCTCTCCGCCGAGGACGCCCGCGAGCGCGAGGTGTTGCACATCTTCCGCGACTCGCAGGAGCAGGCCGATGACCTCTTCGCCCTCTACCAGATCACGCAGTTCCTCAGCGCGGCGCAAGAGCTGGACCAGTTGTGCGCCATCTTTCTGCGCGAACTGGAGCGGATGACGGGCGCGGAGACAGCGTGTCTTTACCTGGCGACCCCGCCCGCCGGGCTGGCGCCACAGGTCTGGCACGGCCTGGCCGCCGATCCCCCGGCCCAACCCGACAGCGAGGCCGCCGCGGCCTGGTTGCAGGCGCGCAGCGGCGACCAGCAGGTGCTGGCCCTGCCCCTGCTGGACGAAGAGCGGCTGATCGGGCTGGCGCTGCTGGCGCACCGCGGCGTGTCGGGCCGCGATGTGCGCTTCTTGCACACCGTGGCCCGCGAAATGGGCACGGCGCTGCGGGCCATGATGGGCCGCCAGGCGCTGCTGGCCCAGGAACAAAAGCTCGAAGCCATCGTCATGGGCACCACCGACGCCATCATCCAGGTCGCGCCGGGCGGGCGGGTGCAGGACTTCAACCGCGCCGCCGAATTGCTGACCGGCTACACCACGGCGGACGCGCTGGACCAGTCGTGCGCCGAGGTGTTGAGTTGCGCCAACGGCGCCGGCTGCGGCGGCGCCTGCCCGTTCGCCCAGGTGCTCACCACGCGCGAGCCGATCCCCTATGCGGAACTGCTGGTGCAGGGGCCGGACGGCCCGCGTCATGTGGCGGCCAGCGTGGCCGCGCTCGATCTCGACCCTCATGACGCGCCCGCCGCCGTCGCCATCCTGCGCGACGTGACCGAGCAGAAGCAGATCGAGCAGATGAAGGCCGATTTCCTGATCACCGTGTCGCACCAGCTACGGACGCCGCTGGCCCTGCTGCGCGGCTACAGCGAAACGCTGCGCCACCTCGATCTCTCGCCGCGCGAGCAGAGCACCTGCGTGACCGGCATCGCCGAGGCGACCGAGCGGCTGGCCCGGCTGGTGGAGCAGATCCTGGATGTGACGCGCATCGAGGACGGGCGCATGGAGCTGCACCGCGAACCGGTGCGCCTGGTCGATGTCGTGCGGCGGGCGATCACCGGGCTGCCCTATACGGCCTACCGGTCGCGGGTGTGGGCCGAAGTGGCGCCCGACCTGCCGCTGATCGGCGCCGATCCGCAGCGCCTCGAACAGGTGGTGCTCAACCTGCTCGACAACGCGCTCAAATACTCCTCCCCGTCGGGGCCGGTGCTGATCCGGGCGCGGGCCGAGGGCGCGTTCATCTGCATGCAGGTGCTCGACGAAGGCATCGGCGTGCCGGCTGCCGACCAGGCCACGCTGTTCAATAAGTTCCAGCGGGCGGAGAACGCGCGCCAGTTACAGGTGCCGGGGACAGGGCTGGGGCTGTTTATCTGCCGCAGCATTGTCGAGGCGCACGGCGGGCGCATCGCGCTCGAAAGCACGCTGGGCGCCGGGACGTGCGTGACCTGCCGGCTGCCCATCCACGAAGAAGGGATCTGACCAATGGCGGCGATTCTGGTGGTCGAAGACGAAGCGGGCCTGCGCGACCTGATGCAGCTCTGGCTGGAGCGCGCGGGCTATGGCTGCCACACGACGGGCAGCGGGCGGGCGGCCTTGCGCCTGTTCTACGACACGCACCCCGACCTGATCTTGCTGGACCTGGCCCTGCCGGAGATGGACGGCTGGCAGGTGTGCGAGCGCATTCGGGAAGTCTCGCAGGTGCCGATCATCATGGTCACGGCGCGCGCCGAGGAGCCGGCCAAGGTGCGCGGCTTGCAGATGGGCGCGGACGATTATGTCACCAAGCCGTTCGGCTTCCCGGAACTGCTGGCGCGGGTGCAGGCGGTGTTGCGCCGCGCCGCCGTGGGCCGCCCGGAGCGCGAAGTCTATCACCAGGGCGACCTGATCCTCGACCCGCAGGCGCACCGCGCCATGCTGGGCGGGGCCGACCTCAAGCTGACGCCCACGGAGTATCGCCTGCTGGCCTTCCTCATGCAGCACAGCGGCCAGTTGCTGACCCACCGCCAGATCCTGGAAGGCGTCTGGGGGCCGGCCTACGCCGACGACCTGGACTCGCTGCGCATCTACATCCGCAACCTGCGCCGCAAGCTCGAAGCCGACAGCGGCGCGCGCTACATCGCCACGGAACACGGCCTGGGCTACCGCTTCCTGAAGCGCGGGCCGGTGCCCGCGGGCGACGACAGCGCGGCGGTGGGCGCACCGTAGCGGCATCCCGGCGTCCGACCAACCTCTCCCCCCGCCCCTCCCCGCCGCGGGGAGGGGAGCTAGACGATTCGTGTGCCGCCCTGTCGCCGAAATCCCCCACCCCCACTGCGCGGCAATTCCCCCTTCCCGTGGCGGGAAGGGGGCCGGGGGTTAGGTGGGTCGGCTGGCAATCCCCCACCCGCACCGGGATGCGCTTCCCCCTTCCCGCGCCGGGAAGGGGGGCAGGGGGGTTAGGCCCGCCCCAGGTGGCACGTGAAATGCTCCTGTAGAGCCTGCCGGAACCGGGTTGGGCGCCGCAGCCGCCGGGGCCGAGCGGGGCCGGCGGGCCGGATGCCCACAGACCGGCCCCGCCCAGGAGGTCGGTGTGAGCAAGAACAGCGCGGCGGGGCCGGCCCTGCGCCGGCGCGGGGGCGGCATCCGCGAAGTGGTCAACCGCGCCTTCGCCGAATTTCTCGGCGCCCCCATCCTCATCCTCGTGGGCTTTGTGCTGGTCGCCGTGCTCACCCTCTGGCTCGACACCGGCGCCGTGCGCGGGGTGGTCCCGCTGCGCACCTTTCTGCACACCTATGTCTTCGGCGAAGCCACGGCCACCAGCGATCTGCTGGGCGCCGTTGCGGGCAGCCTGATCACCGTCACGGCGTTCACCTTTTCCCTGCTCCTGCTGGCCGTGCAACTGCCCGCCGGCTCGCTCACCCAGCAGATCCTCGACCAGTTCATCCGCCGCCGCTTCAACCAGGTCTTCTTCGGCTTCTTCCTCGGCCTGGCGCTCTACGCCCTGATCGTGCTTATCACCGTCGAGCCGAACTTTAACCCGGTGATCAGTGCCGCCCTGGTCTTGCTGCTGACCGGGGTGGCCCTCTTCCTCCTGGTGCTGCTCCTCTACGGCACGCTCAACCAGATGCGCCCCGCCGTCATCGTCGATGCGATCCATGTCTATGGCCTGCGCGCCTGGGAGAAGCGGTGCGCGCTGCTCGCCGCCACGCGCCGCACCGCCCAGTGCGACGGGCCGGTGCGCCTCCCCGTCTGCGCCGAGCGCAATGGCTATGTCACCCGCATCGACGTGACCGCCCTGGCGCGGGTGGCCGCGGCGCTCGATGAGGATGTCGAAATCGACCTCGCCGTGATCATGGGGTCCTACGTGGCCTTTGACGATACCCTGGCCGTGGTCAAGGCCGCCACGCCCGCCGCGGCCCAGCACCTGGCCGCCGCGGTGCCCGGCGCGATTCGCCTGGAGCAGCAACGGGATCTCGGCTATGACCCGGCCTTCGTCGTACAGCAGTTGGAGAACATCGCCTGGACGAATATCACCAGTTCCAAGCAAAATCCGGCGCCCGCGCTGCTGGTGATCCACAATCTGCGCGATCTGCTGGCCCGCTGGTCCGCCGCCGCCTGCGATCCCGCCCCGGCCGCCCCGCCGGCCCCGGTGGTCTACCAGGACGACGTGATCGCCCGGCTCCTGAGCGTGTTCAGTTCGCTCGCCGTCGCCGCCAGTGAAGGGATGCAGCACCAGTCCCTCGCCGCCATCGCCCACAGCCTCGCCCTCATGCTGCCGCGCCTCGACCCCCGCTACCAGGCCATGATCGCCGACCTCACGCGCCGGATGCTCGCGGGCCTCGGCGATCAGATCCTCACCCGCGAACTGCACGACGGCCTCACCGCGCTGGAGCGCGCGCTGGCCGCCGCCGGCTGCCACGCGGCGGCGGCGGACCTGCGCACCGCCCAGGCGCAACTCCACCAATCCATCGGCGTCCTCAACTCGCGCTCGACCCGCGTGCCCCCGCCCTGATCCGCCCCCGGGGCGCGCGCCGGCCAACCTCACCCCCCCGCCCCTCCCCGCCGCGGGGAGGGGAGCTAGACGCGTCGTGTGCCGCCCCGTCGCCGAAATCCCCCGCCCCCACCGCGCGGCAAGTCCCCCTGCCCGCGGCGGGAAGGGGGTTAGGGGGTTAGGTTGCCCCGCACGCTGCGGCGATGCGCGCCACGACACCAGGGAGATCGCGCGCGATATCGGCGTTGGGGATGCGCAGCACGTGCAAGCCCTGCGCGATCAGGATCGCGTCGCGGGCGGCGTCGTAGTCCGCCTGCGCGGCGTGGATCGCGCCGTCCACCTCGACGACCAGCGCCGCCGCCTGGCAGTAGAAATCCACGATGAACCCGGCCAGCACTTGCTGCCGCCGGAAATGCAAGCCCCGCACCTGGTTCCCCCGCAACTGCGCCCAAAGCCGCGCCTCCGCGGGCGTCATCGCCCGCCGCAACTCGCGCGCCCGCTGCACTTTGGCCGCATCCGTCCGCCGGCCCACGATCACGCCGCGCACCGGGGGCCGGCGCTCGTGCTCGTCGCTGGTCATGTCGTCGCCTCCTTCGCTAGTGGTTCCGCGCCCGGCCAACCTCACCCCCCCGCCCCTCCCCGCCGCGGGGAGGGGAGCTAGACGAGCGCTTGCGTCCCGGCGTGGGGCATCCCGGCGCCCGGCCAACCTCACCCCCCCGCCCCTCCCCGCCGCGGGGAGGGGAGCTTTGGGATTCGCTGGGCCGCCCCGTCGCGGCAATCCCCTGCCCATACCGTAGCGCCATTCCCCCTGCCCGCGGCGGGCAGGGGGTTAGGGGGTTAGGTTGGCCCAACACCCCATCCCGGCCCATACCGTAGCGCCATTTCCCCCTTCCCGCGGCGGGA
>JAICKM010000094.1 GCA_025927935.1 Chloroflexia bacterium
AGGGAGCCGGCGCGGGGGGAGTCTTTGCGTCAGGGATGCTCCGTGCGCGCCCACACCTGCCGCCCGTCCGACAGCAATTCAATCGTGCCTTGCAGGTCGGTCCGGTACGTCGTCACCCCGGCATCGTGCAGCAGGCGTAGGGTGTTGGGCGCGGGGTGGCCGTAGGTGTTTTTCGCCCCAACGGAAATCAGCGCCACCGCCGGGTGGATCGCCGCCAGCAACTCCGGACTCAGGCCGGTGGAGCTGCCGTGATGCGGCACTTTCAAGACCTGCGCGCTCAGGGCATCAGGCGCACTGCCCAGCAGATCGCGGCCTGCCTCGGTCTCGATGTCGCCGGTGAGCAACATCCGAATCGCGCCGTACTCCAGGCGCAACACCACCGAGGAGTTGTTGATGTCGGAGTGCGTGCCATGAAACAACTGCGACGACGGATACAGCACCCGCAGCGCCAGTCCCGGTTCCACCTGGACCACCTGCCCGGCCTGGGCCGGCGTCACCGGCACAGCGGCCAGCGCCAACCGTCCGTGCCAAGCGTCCTCCAGATCCCGGTCCCCGTCCTGGAAAGGGGTTTCCAGCACGCTCGCCACCTGGTAGTGGGCCAACACATCAATCAGGCCGGTGATGTGATCCGCATGGGGATGGGTCAGCACCAGCAGGTTGAGGCTGCGGTCCCAGAAGGGCCGGTGCTGGCCCAACTCGCGTTCCAGCGCCGCCGGGTCCGGCCCGCCGTCGATCAGCAGCCCGCCTCCCTGCGGCGTCTGGATCAGCAGCGCGTCGCCCTGGCCCACGTCGAGCGCCCAGAGATGCAGCAGGCCGTCGGGCCGTTGGGCCAGCGCCGCGACGAGGAGCGCGATGCCCACCGCCCAGGCGGCGAGGCCCAGCACCCAGACACGCTCCGACCAGCGTAAACGCACCGGCGCTGCTCGCCGCTCCGCGGGCGGTAACTCGCGCATCGGCCCCTTCCTCCGTCGATCCCCCTACCGGCCCGCACACCCGCCCGGCTCACCCGCTATTATAGCAGCGAGCGAGCGGGCTGTACACTGATGGAGCAGGCGCAGTGATGTTCAGGCCGGTTCATGTATGGGGTGGCTGACCTCTTCCGGGAGCGTGTTGCCCGAGTCGAGGATGGCCTGGCGGGTGTTGGTCAGGGCCAGGATGATGGCGCCGACCACCAGCAGGAAGATCACCGAAAGGATCGCCTCGCGGTAGGAGTTCGTGGCCTGCACGACGATGCCGAAGATGAGCGGGCCGATCCAGGACGTGCCGCGCTCCGAGATCTCGTAGATGCCGAAGAAGGCCGCCTCGCGGTTGCGCGGGATCATGCGCGAGAAGAGCGAGCGCGAGAGTGCCTGCGACCCGCCCAGCACCAGGGCGATCACTACGCCCATGCCCCAGGCTTCGGCGATGGTGTGGAAGAAGGCATAGGCGTAGATCACAACGGCGGACCAGATCACCAACGAGATCAGGATGGCGTTTTTGGCGCCGATGGCGCCCGCGACGCGCTCGAACAGCAGCGCCCCGCCGAAAGCCACGAATTGCACCATCAGAATCAGCCTGATCAGGAACGATTGGTCGACCTCTTTGCCCTGCGAGACAAACAACTCCTGGGCGAAGAAGACGGAGGCCAGGCCGATGACTGTCTGGATGCCGTCGTTGTAGAACAGGTAACCTAGCAGATAGCGCGCGGTGTGCGGCAAGCGGATCAGTTCGCGGAAGGTGTTGCCCAATTCGCGGAAGCCGACCGTCAGCACGGTGGCGCCGGGCGGCAGGGGGTGGGCCGGCGCGCGGACGTGCAGGCGGCGGAAGGTGAGCACGGCGAAGGCGCCCCACCAGATGCCCGCCGACAAGACCGACAGGCGCACCGCCAGGCCGCGGTCGATGCCGATCTTGTCCCCGGCCAGCACCAGCACCAGGTTCGCCAGCAACAGCAAGCCGCCGCCCAGGTAGCCCAGCGCAAAACCGCGGCTCGATACCTTGTCGCGCTGGTCCTCGGTGGTGATGTCGGCCAGATACGCGTTGTACATGACGATGGAACCGCCGAAGCCGATATTGGCGACCAGGAACAGCAGCGCACCGAGCAGGTACAGCCCACCGCTCACGAAGAAGAGCAGGCAGGTCGCCACCACCCCCAGGTAGCAGAAAATCATCATCAGGCGCTTCTTCAAGTGCGTGTAGTCGGCGATGGCGCCCAGGATGGGCAGCAGGAAAACCTGCAAGAAGACCGAGACGGAGATGGCGAAAGGAAACAGCGATTTCGCCGTCACCTCCAGCGGCCCCAGGCTGAGCACCACGCCGTTCTCGCCCACCGCGCTCTGGGCCAGGGCGGTCAGGTAGGGACCGAGCAGGGCGGTGTACACTGTGGTGCTGAAGACGGAGTTGGCCCAGTCGTACATCATCCAGCCGAAGATCTCGCGCCGGTCGTTAACCGGCGGGGCGCCGCCGGGCTGGGCAGGGATCGCGTGCGCCGGGGTCATTGCCGTCTCCTTTATAGGCCGTCGAGGGGTGATTCGCGGAGCGCCGGGGGCCGGCGGGAACCGTAACACCCGCCCACGGACGCCGTGCCCGCATTATAGCAGCATCACCGGGCGTTGTATAGCAGCCAATCCGCCGCTGGGCCGGCTTCGACTCGACTCTCGCGCAGCCCGGCATATATACAGTAATCCGGCGCTATCTTTTTCCCGGTGGGAGCGTTCTCACATTACGAAATGCAGCGCGTTTCAGGGTAGCTGCCGTCCGATCATCAGACCATTTGGCTATTGACATGCTACTACAAAGGCGTTAGACTGGCGTATCTATTGTAAACGCTTCCATGGCAGGTACGCCGGTGCTGGCCCGGCCTGCCGCTTTCGCTACATTTAACCTTGCAGGTAACTATCATGGCCTCCACCGCGGACCGGCGGAACGCGCCGCTCCACGCTATACCCCCCGCTGTCGCAGGCCCCAGCCTCCTGACTGGGGGCGGCGCGCTGGCCGGCGCGGGCCTCGTGCTTCTAGCCGGTCCCGCCGGTCTCCTATGGGCAGCGCCAGTTCTGTTCAGCGGGCTGGCCCTATTGCTGCTAGGCGGGCGAGTCTTGCGCCCCCGCGCGCCGGGTAGCCTGCCCGCACCCGCCGCGCCTGCCCCCACCGGTGCCCAACTCCCGCCGCTGGCCGACCTGAGCCAGGATGTACGCCAGTTGGTGATGCAGATGCAGATGCAGGCCGACCAGGTCCGCGATATCGCCCTCCATATCGGTGCGGCCACCGAGGGCCATACCAGCAGCATCAACATGCAGGCCGGAGCGACCAGCGAGGTCGCCGCCGCGATGGCGCAGTTCGAGCAAGTGATCGCTCGCGTCACGACGATGGCGCACGAAGTAGCCGAAGCCGCCGACGCGGTGCTGGCCGCGAGCACCAGCAGCCGCCACATGGTCGATTCAGCGGTCACTTCGCTGGAAGCGGCCCGGCGGCGGGTGGGCGAAACCCTCAGCGCCATGGAGGCGCTCCGTGTGCAGGCCGGGCAAATCGGCGCCATCAACGACGTGATCGCCGAAATCGCCGATCACACCCATATTCTGGCCTTGAACGCCGCCATCGAGGCGGCGGGCGCCGGCACGGCGGGGCGGCGCTTCAGCGTCGTCGCGGCGGAGGTGCGCGTGCTGGCCTCGCGCACGCGGGACGAAGGCCGCCATGTCGCCGAACTCGTCGAGGAACTCCAGCAGGCCATGGACACGACGATGAGCGCCGCCCAGGCCGGGCTGGATCAGACGGCGCACACAAGTGGATTGGCCGCCGGGCTGGCCGCCGCGACCGCCCAACTCGGCCAGACCGCCGGGCGCACCCAGCATCTGGCCGCCGCCATCGACAGCGCCATGGGCCAGCAGCGCACCAGCGCGGGCGAAGTGACCCAGGCCCTGGAGTCAATTGTCGAATCCACCACCGGCATGCGCGAACAGACCCACCTCATCGCCGCCGAAGTGGCTGATCTCACGGAGGTAGCGCGCCAACTGCGCGCGTCCGCGCTGCGGGTCGGCGTGGATACGAGCGAACAGGGCATCCTCCGCCTGCTGATTGCCGGGCGGGAGACGGTGTCGAGCCGGGGCCTGGCCTGGCAAGCGCTGGTGGAAGGCTGGAACCAAGAGCATCCCGGCAGCCGCATCGCCATCGAATTTATCCCGCCCGGCCCCGATTACATGACCGACCTGCGCCGCCAGTTAGCGGCGGGCGAAGCCGCCGACATCGTGCAGGTGGGCACCGTTGGCGAACTGGCCGGCGCAGGCTACCTGGCGCCACTGGACGACCTGCTCACCCCGGCGATGCGCGCCGATTTCTACGGCCCCCTGCTCGACAGCGGGCGGTTCCAGGGGCGGCTCTACAGCCTGCCCACCGAAGCGCAGCCGGGCATTATCCTTTATAACAAAGCCCTGTTCGCCGAGTTGGGCCTGTCCGTGCCGCGCACCTGGGACGAACTGATCGCCACCGCCCGGCGCTGCCAGACGCCCACCCGCGCGGGCCTGATTATGGACACCGCGTCCGGTGAGTTCCGGGTCAAGCTCTGGATGCCGTTCATCTGGCAGGGCGGCGGCGATATCCCCGCGCCGGACGGCCAAGTGCGCTTCGACAGGCCGGCCATCCGCACCGCCCTCCAGCTCTGGCGCGATCTCATCGTCACCTACCAGGTCACGCCGCTGAAGCGCCCGCATCCCTATTACGATATCGCCAACCTGGTCGAGGGCCACTGCGCCATGCAGTACATGGGCAGTTGGGGTCTGACCATGTTGCGCGAGGGCTACCCCGATTTCCCCTATGGGCTGATGGATCTCCCTCTGCCGCCGGGCGGCGCCCCGGCCACGGTGCTCTTGCCCTGGGGGCTTGCTGTCCACGCGCGTAGTCCCCATCGGGCCGCCGCCGCCGCCTTTGTGCGCTGGGCGCTGGCGACGGAAGGCGAAGCCGGTGCGCGTCGCGCCCGATCCTTGATGGTCGAGGGCCTGCCTATCCGCCGCAGCGTCGTGCCCATTGTCGAGCAGGAAGGCGAGGCGTACCCGGCCTGGCGCTACATGCTGGATGAAATCTATCCCCATGTCCGCATCGTCCCTGAATGGGGCGACGCGACCACCCAGGCGATGGACGCCGCCCTCGAAGCGGCGCTGCGCGACCCGCCCACGGGCTAACCCCGATCCCGCCCACACGGCTCCGCCGCGGTGCGCGGCGGAGCGCGCCCGCCGCTTGGTATGGGCATGCCCTGCGTCACACTAGGCTACCATTCTGCCAAATGGCAGGAAAACGGCTCGCGCCAGGCTCTTGACAACGCAAAGAAATCGCGCTAGACTGTCGTTAGTGGGAACGCTCCCATGAAATCAGGGCATAATGAACTCCTTCTCATGCCCGACGGAGTGGACGCGTTCCCACAAGCATTCTATCGAGGTATCCTCATGAACCTGGAAGAAGTGGCCCGACTGGCTGGGGTATCACGCTCCACCGTGTCACGCGTCGTCAATGACGATCCCCGCGTAAGCGAGGATGTGCGCACGCGCGTGCAACAGATCATCCGCGAACACAATTATCACCCTAACGCCGCCGCGCGCAGCCTAGCTTCCCGGCGCACGCGCATTCTGGGCCTGGTCTTTCCCAAGGTAACGACCACCGTCTTCAGCGATCCCTTCTTTCCCAAGCTCATCCAGGGCGCGGTCGAGGCGTGCAACGCCGCCGACCACAACTTGATGATGCTCATGGACAGTTCCGCCGAGTATATCGCCGGGGACCGCATCTACAATCGCATTATCCGCGGCCACCACCTCGACGGCGTGGTCATCGCATCCAGCGTGGTCGACGATCCCATTGTCGAGCAGTTGCAACAGGCCGGATTCCCCTTCGTGCTGGTGGGGCGCCATCCGCGCTACCACGAAGTCAACTCGATTGATGTGGACAACCGGGCGGCGGCGGAAAGCGCGGTCGGCCACCTGGTCGACCATGGCTACCGCCGCATCGCCATCATCACCGGCATGCGCAACATGATCGCCACTATCGACCGCTACGCCGGCTATGTCACCGCGTTACAGGAAGCGGGGCAACTACCCGATCCCGCGCTTATGGCGCATGGCGGATTCAGCCAGGAAGGCGGCTACGCGGCGATGCAGCAACTGCTGCCCCATAAGCCGGATGCGGTCTTTGTCGCCAGCGACGTGATGGCCTTCGGCGCGCTCCGCGCCCTGCAAGAACAGGGCGTGCGCGTGCCCGAGGACATCGCCCTCATTGGCTTCGACGGCCAGGACGAGACCGCGCACACCCGGCCGCCCCTATCCACCGTCGCCCAACCCATCACCGAGCTGGGCCGGGAAGCGGTGCAACTCCTGTTGGAGCGCATTGAACATCCGGAGGACAGCCCGCGGCACCGGTTTTTGCCCACCCACCTTATCTTGCGCCGGTCATGTGGCTGCGCCGAGGCGTCTCCATCGCTCGTATCAGTGGGGGCAACCACAGCCGAAATCGTGCTCCCACCCGCCCATTCCTGATCGCCGGGAACACAACCCCGGCGCCGCAGAGAGGCACGCGAGTTATGGACAGGACGGTCCGCTTGATATTTCATCCGCGGTTCCAGGGGCGAGCCGGCAGGGCCGGATGATGAACCAGCGGCGGATGCGGATGCGGCTGCCGGCACTACTGGCGGCGCTGGCCCTGGGGCTGGCCGCATTATTGTGGGTTGCGCGCGACCGGCTCCCGCCGGCGCCGCCTACACCGGGCGCGGTGACAGGCGCCCCGACTCCTGGAGGAACGGAACCAATGGCCCATGCCACTCCCCCGCCCGGCCTGGATCTGCCGGGCGTGCCTGCCGCTGCCTGGCGCCGCGCCATCGGCGCGCCCCTGGCCGAACCGGGAGTCAACAAAGTGGCCGGTCCCGGCAACGGCGACGACGGCCCCTGGCAGGGCGCGCCGGTGGGCGGACTCGGCGCGGGCAGCATCGGGCGCACCTATCGCGGCGATTTCGCCCGCTGGCACCTGGCCCCCGGCGAGAACCGTTACAGCACCGTCTGGGCCGACCAATTCAGCGTGCGCGTGGCCCGGCCCGATGCGCCCGTCAGCGCCCGCGTGCTGCTGCCCGCCCGCCCGCCCAGCGGGCTGCAAGCCTGGAACTGGGACTACCCGGCGGACGGCGGCACCTACGCCGCGCTGTACCCCTTCGCCTGGTATCACTATGACGCGGCAGCCGCCGGGGTCACGCTGCAAAGCCGCCAGTTCTCGCCTGTCATCCCGGACAACTACCAGGAGAGCAGCTACCCGGTCGCCGTCTTCGAGTGGACCGTGACCAACGACGCCGCCACTCCCGCCGATGTCAGCCTCCTGTTCACCTGGGAGAATCCGCTCGGCTGGGATGACCCGGCGGCGGGCGCGGCGGGCAACACCAACCGCATCCGCCGCGCCACGCTCGACGGCGCGCCCATGCTCGGCGTCGTGATGGGCCGCGGCGCGCCCGACGGCAGCCTCGGCCCGACGGCGGTCAAGCAGGCGTGGGATGGGCAGTTCACCATTGCCGCGCGGGAGACGCCGGGCGTGCAACTCAGCGCCCTGGGCCGCTTCGAGACGCAGGGCGACGGCGCGGCCGTCTGGCAGCCGTGGGCGGAGACGGGCCGGCTGCCGGACACGGACGATCCCGCTCCCGCGCGCCAGGGGCACCCCATCGGTGCGGGCCTGGCGGCAAGCACCCACCTGGCCCCCGGCGAAAGCCGCGTCATCACCTTTGTGCTGGCCTGGGACCTGCCGCTGATGCAGTTCGGCGCGGGCGCCAACACCGAGCAATGGTACCGGCGCTACACCGAGTGGTTCGGCAAGGACGGGCATCACGCCTGGGACATCGCGCGCACCGGCTTGCAGCAGGCAACCGCCTGGGCCGAGGCGCTCACCGCCTGGCAGGCGCCGATCCTGGCCGATTCGCAACGGCCCACCTGGTATAAAACCGCCCTGTTCAACGAACTGTACTACCTGGTCGACGGCGGGACCATCTGGGAAAACGGCCGCGTGGGCGACCCCACGCCCAGCGTGCACCGCTTCTCCTACCTGGAGTGCTACGACTATCCCTTCTACTCCACCCTCGACGTGCGCTTCTACGCATCCTTCGCCCAATTGATGCTCTGGCCCGAGATCGAAAAGGCCGAGATGCGCGAGTTCGCGAAGACCATTCCGCAGTCCGACCCGACACATTATATTACCGACGATGTGGATCACCGGCGCGACGCCGTGCGCAAGGTGCCGGGTGCGGCGCCCCATGATGTGGGCATGCCCAGCGAAGCGCCGTGGACCCGCATCAACGCCTACACCTATCAGGACGTGAGCAACTGGAAGGACCTCAACAGCAAGTTCGTGCTATTGGTCTACCGCGACTATGTCGCCACGGGCGACCGGGCCTTCCTGGATGCCGCCTGGCCCGCCGTGCAGCAAGCCCTGGCCTACTTGAAGATGCTGGACCAGGACGGCGACGGCATCCCGGAGAATACCAACTTCCCCGACCAGACCTACGACACCTGGGTCATGCAGGGTATCAGCGCCTATTGCGGCAGCCTCTGGCTGGCGGCGCTGGAGGCCGGGACCGCCATGGCCGATCTCGAAAAGGCCCCGGATGCGGCCGCGCAGTACCGGGCCTGGTTCGCCCAGGCGCAGCCGCGCTTTGAGTCAGCGCTGTGGAACGGCCGCTACTACGACTATGACACCGGCGAGCACGGCTACCACGACAGCGTGATGGCCGATCAACTCGCCGGGCAGTGGTATGCCGACACCACCGGCTTGCCGCCCATCGTGCCGGTCACGCACACGCGCAGCGCGCTCGATACCGTCTACCGGCTTAACGTGCGCGGCTTCGGCGACGGGCAGATGGGCGCGGTCAACGGCATGCGCCCGGACGGCACGCCCGATACCAGCAACATGCAAGCGGAAGAAGTCTGGACCGGCACGAGCTATGCCCTGGCCGGATTCATGCTTCATCAGCATATGGATGACGCGGCCTGGGCCACGGCCTATGGGGTTTACCGGGTGACGTATGAGACCAGGGGCTACTGGTTCCGCACCCCCGAAGCCTGGGATGTTCACGGCAACTTCCGCGCATCGATGTATATGCGGCCGCAGGCCATCTGGGCCATGGAATGGGCGCTCACCCGGCGGAGCGCGCGCTAAGTCGCGGCGGCCAGGCGGCCTGCCCGCGTCCGCAGCCGGGTGGCCCGCCCGGCACAAATTGGTATCGGCGGGCAAGGAAAGCAGGGATTCGCTTGACCAAGCAGACGTAAACGTTGTATAGTATAGTGTATACGCCTGAATCCGGAACTAGCCCCACTACGTCACAAGGATGCGACGTCGAAGCCCCAATGATGCGGCGCGCTTGTTCCCCGGAGATTATAGTTGCCAAAGACTCACGGAGGAACTGACGTGGTCCATTCAACGGTCTCGCGCCGTGCGGCAAAAGATTCGCAGCGCGAAGCGCCCGCCGAGCGCCGGCACGGTTATTATTCTACTCTGGTGGATAGTGTTTTCCCGCTGGACGAGAAGAACTCGGAAGCACGCACCAAAGCCCGCAAAGACCTCGAAGGGTTGAGCGTCCAGGATCTGCTGGCGGCTTACGCCTGCATGCGCCTGTCGCGGGAAATCGACAAGATGGAAACGCTACTGCACCGCTCGGGCAATCTCTGGTTCAGCATCGCGGGCGCAGGCAAAGAGGCGATCAACGTCGCCATCGGCATGCATCTGCGCGACGACGATATCAAGCTGCCCTACTATCGCGATCGCGCGCTCGCCCTCTGGTCGGGCATCCCGCTGATCGAGATCCTGCGCCAGGGCACCGCCTCGCGCTTCGACGCCATGTCGGGTGGCCGGCAGATGACCAGCCACTTCGGCTCGAAGGAATACAATTATCCCACCGGCAGCACGATGACCGGCTCGCAGTGCTTGCCCGCCGCTGGGCGTGCCAATGCGCTGGCCCTGGAGCGCAAGCTGGGCGTGAGCGTCAGCGATTCGCAGCCCGACACGGTGGTATACACCTCCCTGGGCGACGGCACCACCTCGGAAGGCGAAGTCGAAGAAGCGATCCGCGACGCGGTGCGCAACATGTCCCCGCTGCTGATCGTCATCGAGGACGACCGCTGGGCTATCTCGACTCCGGTCGAGGTCAACGTGCCCGGCGGCGACATCAGCCGGCTCTATCGCCAGTATGAGCACATCGGGCCGAACAACCACCTGGAAATCATGTCGGTGGACGGCACTGATTTCATGGCGAGCTATCGCGCCGCGCAGCAGGCGGTCAGCTATCTGCGCGAGCGCAAAGGCCCCGTGCTGCTGCACGCGCATGTGACCCGCCCGCTCAGCCACTCGTCGGCAGACACGCAGGCGTATTACCGCAATGCCGCCGACCTGGCCGAGGAAGAGTCGCGTGACCCGCTCACGCGCATGGCCGCCCTGCTGGGCCAGTACGAGTTCCCGGCGGAGAAGCTGGCCGAGCTGGACAACCTGATCCTGCGCGAGGTGCGCCAGGCCGCCAACACGGCCACCGCCGAGCCGAAGATCGACCCGTCCACGGTGCTCACCAACATCACCGCGACCCCGCTCCAGGTGGAGTGGACCGACGTGCGCCCGGTCGACCCCGGCCCCCCGGCGGCACCCCCGGACGCCGAGCGCATCCCCATGCGCGACATGATCAACCGCGTGCTGATCGAAGAGATGGGCCGCAATGATCGCATCGTCGTCTTCGGCGAGGACGTGGCCGACTTCCCGCAGGCGGGGCCGCGCGACGGCCTCAAGGGCAAGGGCGGCGTCTTCCACGTCACCCGCGGCGTGGGCGCGGCCTACCCGGATCGCGTCTGGAACTCCCCGCTGGCCGAGGCCACGATCCTGGGCACGGCCATGGGCTACTCGCTGGGCGGCTGGCTGCCCGTGGTCGAGATCCAGTTCCGCGACTACATCCACCCCGGCTGGCAGCAGCTGGTGGACGAGATCGCCACCCTGCGCTGGCGCTCCAACGGCTTGTTCTCCTGCCCGATGGTGATCCGCGTGGCCTATGGCGACTACCTGGGCGGCGCCGGGGCCATCTGGCACAGCGAGGCCGCCGTCGGCCCCGTGGCCCACTATCCGGGCCTGCGCGTGGTCGTGCCGGGCACCGCGGCGGATGCCGCCGGGCTGCTGCGCGAGGCCATGGCCTCCGGCGACCCCGTCGTCTTCCTGGAGTGCAAGTCGCAGTATGAAGCGCACCCGGCCCGCTCGCCGTATCCCGGCCCGGACTACCGCGTGCCGTTCGGCGTGGCCCGCAAGCACCAAGAGGGCGAAGACCTGACCATCGTCACCTACGGCAACCTGTTGCCGCGCGCCACCGCGGCGGCGCAGCGCCTGGAGGACGAACTGGCCGTCTCCTGCGAGATCCTCGATCTGCGCACGGTGGACGCCGGGTACGACAAGGGCGCCATCCTGGAGTCGATCCGCAAGACCGGCCGCGTGCTGGTCGCCGACGAGGATCGCCCGATGGGCGGCTTCGGCGCCTCGGTGGTTGCCGACATCGCCACCCAGTGGTCGCACCTGCTGAAAAGCCCGATCGGCCGCGTGGCCCCCAAGTTCACCCGTGTCTGCTACGGACCGCAGGGCGAGAAGGCGATCATGCCGTCGCCCGACTCGGTCTTCGACGAGGCGCGCCGCATTCTCGGGCTGTAACAGCCGTCAGTCTGCAGCCGTCAGGTAACGGCGGGCCGGTATTCTGTGGGATACCGGCCCGCCGTTGTTTGTGCCCCGGCCTATGGCGCCTGATGGCTAATCCGCCGAATGTCCCCCTGAATTTCCGCCAACCGGTACGTTACTCCCCGTCGCCCCAGGCATTCCAATAATGCGCGGCGGCCGACCAGGGTGCAGCATCGTGCATCCCGGCGGCTCAGCAGCGCGCAGGGTCCGTCATGATTGGAGAAACGAGGGAAGTATAATGCGCAGTTGGGGCCGGGCCTGGGAGCGTAGCGGCAAAGCCCGCATAGTGGGACTGGTGATCGCGGGCGTCGCCGTTGCGGCGCTGGCCTTTGGCCTGAATACATTGTGGGGCGCGGTGGTGGCCCAGCAGGCGCGCGCCGCGCTCCAGGCGCGGATTGCGGCGGCGCCGGTGGCGGGCAAGATCGCCTTTGTCGAGCAGATTGAGGAAAAGGTCCAGATTTGCGTCCTGGATGCCGACGGCCCGGACGCGCGCTGCTTCGCGGACCTGCCCGTCTCGGCGCTCGATCCCGCCTGGTCGCCCGATGGGCGGCGGATCGCGTTTACCGGCCTGGAGAACGAGGATCAGGACATCTACGTCATGGACGCGGACGGCACCCATGCCCGCAACCTCACCCACCGCCCCGGCCGCGACGAGTCGCCCACCTGGTCGCCCGACGGCAAGCAGATCGCCTTCGCCGTGGACTATTACGGGCGACGGGGCATCGCTGTGATGGACGCCGCCGGCGGCAATATTGTTATGCTGCTCGACGAGCCGTACGCCGCGCATCCCGCGTGGTCGCCCGACGGCAAGCAGATTGCCTTCGTGGCCTTCCACGATCAGCAGTACCACATCTTTACCATGGACGCGAACGGCGGCAATGTGCGGCCGATCGCCCGTGGCGCGGGCCAACCGGCCTGGACGCCGGACAGCCGCCTGACCTACCTGACGGGCGCCGCGGGCAACGAAGTCTACGTTGTGAACGCCGACGGCGCCGGCGCGCAACGCTTCTTTGACCAGACGGTGACCGGCGGCGTAGTCTGGGCGCCGGGCGGGCAGAGAATCGCCTTCGTGCGGGACGACCTGCTCTATGTCGCCGATAGTACCGGCGCCAATATCCGGCGCTTGCCTAACGACCACCCCAATCCCTGGGCCACGCCCTGGGCGCCCACCTGGGCGCCTGATGGGCGGCACCTGGCGTTTACCATGTTTCCCGACAAGAACACGGAGATCTTCGCCGCCGCCGCCGGCAGCGGCGGCAATCTCCGCCGCCTCACCAGCACCCCGGCGGCGGACAGCAGACCGGCGCTGGCGCCCGACGGCCGGCAGATCGCCTTCATCTCGAACCGCGACGGGGGCCGCTACAGCTACGACCTCTATGTGATGAACAGCGACGGCAGCAACCTGCGGCGCCCCATCCAGCAGACGGGCAGCGCCCACCGCGAGTTGCTGTTCGACAGCGCGCCGGTCTGGTCGCCTGATGGCCGGTACATCGCCTTCGTGGCCGATTACCGCCTGAAGGTGGTGGATGCCGCAGGCGGTACGCCGCGCGACCTGGGCCGCAGCGTGGCCAGCGGGCGCGCCCCCAGTTGGGCGCCCGACAGCCAGCACCTCGTCTTCGACTCGCTGCGCGAACTGTTTGTGGCCGGCGTCGACGCCCGCACGCCCGACAGCGTGCTGACCGCCGCCTGGGCGCCGGCCTGGGCGCCCGACGGCCGGCAGATCGCCTTCATCTCGCAGCGGGACGGCGAGCCCAGTCTCTACCTCATGGACGCGGACGGCAGCCATGTCCGCCGCCTCTCCACCACCCCAGCCATCGAGCAGCCGCCCGTCTGGGCGCCGGACAGCACGCGCCTGGCCTTCCTATCCGGCACGAACAGCGCGGACCGGCTTTGCATCATTGAAGCCGGAGGACAATATGAGCGCTGCCTGCCGAAAGGCACGTATTCGCGCGAGTCGCCGGCCTGGGCACCCAATGGGTTGCGGCTCGCCTTCGCCGCTCAGGGGGACGCGGATCGTTGGCAGATCCACATTGTGGATGCCGGCGGCGAGGATCTGCACCGGCTGGTGGACACCCCCGCCGACAGCACCAGCCCCGTGTGGGGACCGTGAGCGATCGCGGCCCCGCTAAACCGGGACTTCCGGCCCGGATACTCAGGACTTCCATTTAGGGGGGCTTTCTGGTACAATGGACCTAATCCAACGTCAATTATGGTAACTTGCCGTGGCCAGGCCGCGGCAGGTCACAGGGAAATGTGAGGCGAAGTGGCGAAAT
>JAICKM010000964.1 GCA_025927935.1 Chloroflexia bacterium
CCAGCACGCGATCCAGCCGGCTCCCAGCATCGCCCGCAGCGATTGGCGGCCCGCTCGCGCCCGTGGGCGGCTGATACACCGGGGTCAGCGCCAGGGCGGCCTGCGCGGCGCTCGGCGTCTGGAGCGGCGGCGGGGTTGCGGTCGGCGAGGGCAGGCTGCCGGGGTCCAGCAGGCCGATCAGCGCGGCTAGGTAACGCCGCGCCCCGGCCAGGTCGGGCGGCTCTTTCGCCAGCGCCGCGCGCACCGGCCCAAAATCCACTTCGGCCAGCACGCCGCCCGCATCCCGCACCACCACACTTGCGGGCAGCGCCATGCGCGCGCGCGCCAGCAATGACGCCCGGTCGGGGGCATCGGCGGCGGCGGGAACCGCGTTGGCGGCGTCAAGCGCGGCATGCAGCAGGCGCACGTAGGCGGCCCGGTCGAGCGTCGTGGCCTGCAGGGGCGGAGCGGCAAGCGGCGCGGCGTGGATCGTAGGCGGCGGGATCAGTATCGCCGCCAGTCCAACCAGCAGACCCATCAGCAACAGAGCCGCGTAGCGGGGCATCGTCAGGGTGCGGCCCTCGTCGTCGCGCTTTCACGGCGCAGACGCAGATCGTAGTAGTAGAGGGTCAGCAGGGACAGCGCCCACGGCAGGAGCAACAGGCGCACGAACAGCCCGATCCCGCGGGCCAGGGCCAGGATCAGCACGCGATCCGGCCCTGCCGGTAGCAAGCCGAAGAACTCGACCAGCAGCGTGCCGTTGGAGAGCAACGTCAGCGGCAACATGCCGATCAGCAACACGCCCAGCGTGCGCCAGAACTGCCCGGTGACCAGCTGCCAGCTCCGGCGCAGCGAGTGGACCGGCGGCGCGTCTTCGAGGATGACCACCTGCACCATCAGCGACCACTTGACGACCAGGAAGATGGCCGCCCCGGCGACCACGGCCAGCAGCAGGAGCCGCAGCCAGATATTCTGCGTGGGGTCGGCCAGGCCGCGCTGGATGGCGCCCGCCAGCCCGCCGCTGTTGGGGTCGGCGTTAATCACGGTCAGGACCAGGCTGAACACGACCGACAGCACTACGCCCAGCACCGTCAGCAACCCGACCGTGACGACCAGCAAGAATGAGCCGCCGAGCAGGGCGCCGAGGCGGGGCAGCACGCGGCGGAAGGCCGCGCCCAGGCTCAGCCGCCCGCCCCGCAAGCGGGTATCGATCTGCACGGCGATGATCGCCAGCAGCAGGAAAGCGAGCACCGCCTCCACCAGGGTCAGCGTGCTGTGGGCCAGGGTGAAGATGGTGAAGTTCGTCACCCAATCGACCGTTAAGGCGGTCGGCCCCGGATCGAGCAGCGCCAGGACGCCCACGGTGAGCAGCAGCAGCGGCACCTCCAGCACCAGCACCGGCAGCAAAAACAGCGCCCGGTTCCCCATGTAGAGCCGCCAGGCCACGGCGGCCAGGGTCCACGCGCTGCGCGGGCGCGCGGGCACGGCCACTGCCGGCGGGGCCGTATCGGCGCCAGGGGCCGGCATCGGCAACGATTCGACCGGACGGGGCGTGGTGCTCATGCCTGGGTGGTCTCGCCGTAGGGCCACCCGGCGGGCGGGACCGCGGGGGCGGCAGGCGCGGCTTCGCGATAGGGCCAGGCGGCTCCCGCGGGGGCGGGAGCCAGCCCCATCTCGCGCGCCCGCTCATCCAGCGCCACCTGCAAGTCGTAGCCTTCCTTGCGCACACGCAGATCGAAATAGAGTAGCGTCATGCCGGCCAGCCGCACGGGCGCATACACCACCGTGAGCAGCAGGGTGACGAACTGCACAACAATATTCTGCACAGCCCACGAGGCGCCCGTCAAACCGATTGCCAGCGAAACCACAGTGGTGGAGAGATTCACGATCACCCCGATCAACAGCAGCAGCAGGTATGCGCCGAACACACGCCACCACGCGCCGCGCACCAGTTCCCAACTCCGTTGGAGCGCGTCGCCCACCCCGCGGTTCTCCAGGACGATCACCTGGCTGACAAAGCTCAAGCTGATCAGGATCCAGAGGAACAGCGGCGGGATCAGCACCAGCACGGTCGACAGCATGATCAGCAGCATCACGCCGATCAGGGCCGGGATGCGCGGGCGGATGGCACGGTACGCCGCCCCCACGCCCATCGATCCGCCCATATAGTTCTCGGCAATGACCCGCGCCAGCGCGCCGGAGGCGATGTTCAGCAGAATGGCCCCGACGATGGTAATCGCGGTGACCAGGAAGGCCCGGCTGAGAATATCGCTGAGCGCGGACACCGTCGCCATCTGGTAGTTCGCATAAG
>JAICKM010000938.1 GCA_025927935.1 Chloroflexia bacterium
CGCTCTCTTGCGGCAGGTATCCGCGCGGGCGCAAACAGTAGATTATAGCGGATGCGCGCGGGTAGGAGCAAAAGCCCGGCGGGGTGGCAGCTCGCGTGCGCGTTGCTCCCCCTATAGTCAACGCACGAGTCACCGATTGGATGCGCGTGCCGGGTGGGGCGCACGGGCGCCGGGCCGGGCCAGGACTTGCTCATAGACCGCGTGGGTCAGTTGGGCTGTGCGTTCCCAGGTAAAGCCGGCGGCGTGGGCCTGACCCGCGGCGATGAGGCGGGCGCGCAAGGCGTTGTCCGTCAGCAGCGCGTGGAGCCGTGCCGCGATCACCGGCACGGCGTCGGGGTTCACCAGTACCGCCGCATTGCCGGCGACTTCGGGCAGCGCCGTGCGGTCGGCGGCGAGCACGGGTAGCCCGCTTGCCATCGCTTCGAGCACGGGCAGGCCGAAGCCCTCATAGGGCGACAGGAAGGCCAGCACGGTCGCGGCGGCATAGAAAGCCGGCAGGTCCGCCGCGGGCACGTAGCCGGTGAAGCGGACCATATCCGCCAATCCCAACCCGCCCACCAGCGCCTGTAGCTGCGCGTAGTACACGACGTCGCGCGGCTCTCCGGCGACGATGAGCCGGCAGGGCAGGGCCGGGTAAGCCCCGCGCAGCGCGGCGAAGGCGCGGATCAGGGTGTGCAGGTTCTTGCGCGGGTTGATCTCGCCCACGGCCAGGATCATAGGGCGCGCGTCCAGGCCATAGCGGGCCGCCAGCCGGGCGCGCGCTAGGTGCGGATCGGCGGGTTGGAAATCGGGCGCGATGCCCGGCGGGATGACGTGGACCTTGGCGGCGGGCACGCCGCAATAGCGCACGATGTCGCGTTTGGAGAACTCGGAGATGGTGATCACGCGGGCGGCGCGGCGGGCCGACGGCGGCGCGAAGCGGCGAAAGAACGCGCGGAACCAGGGGTCGAAGGCGTCGGGCACATGCTCGACGAGCATGTCGTAGATGGTGACGACGGCGGGGCAGGGCAGCCAGAGGGCGCCCATGTTGGCGGGGAAGTGGACCAGATCGACCCGCGCCCGGCGCGCGGCCAGGGGCAGGATCACATGCAGGTAGTAGAGATCGAGCAGCGCGTTGCCTGCCTTGGTGAGCTTGTTGCGCCGGGGCAGGCGCACCGGCCAATCCAGCGGCACCCATTCGCCGGCGGGGTAGCAGCGTTGCAGCGCGGCGAACAGGTTGCGGGTATAGACGGCGGTGCCGCCCTGGTTGTGGCGGAGCACCTGGACATCGAACCCGATGCGCACCGGCGGCTGCCTTACATCCGCCCGGCGCGCGCCGCCGCGCGGTAGACGGCCAGCGTCTGCTCCGCCGTGCGCGACCAGGGGAAGTGGTTCGCCCGTTTGCGCCCGGCGTCGCGCAGGCGCACGGCCAGGAAGGGATCGCGTAGGATCGCGTCCATGGCGGCGACCCAGCCCGCGACATCCCACGGATCGACAAAGCAAGCGGCATCGGCCAGCACCTCCGGCAGTGCGCCCGCCCTGGCCGCCACGACCGGCACCCCGTAGGCCATCGCTTCGAGCGGCGGCAGGCCGAAGCCCTCATCGAGGGAGGGGAAAGCAAAGAGCGTGGCGCCGCGGTACTGCGCGGCCAATTGGGTGGCGCTCAGGCCCGCGAAGTAGCGGATATTTCCGGCATCTGCCGCGTTCCCAGCCTTGTCCCTGGCCGGGGCCTGGCCGCCGACCAAGTGCAGCCGGTGCGTTGTCCGGCCCTCTGCGCGCAGGCGTGCGTATGCTGCGCGCAGAGTGCTCACGTTCTTGTTGAAGTAATCGCCGCCCACATGCAAGATGTACGGCTGCTCCATAGCGGCCGGGCGTGCGAGGGCTGGTTCTGTGCTGACGCCGAGGGGAACCGCCGTGACCTGGCTATCCGCTACCTGGAGGTGATGGATAATATCGCGGCGGACGTGCTCGGAGTCGGTCAGGATGTGGCGGGCGCGACGGGCGGCGGCCAGTTGGCGGTGGTAGAAAGCGCGTTTGCGCCAGGGCGCGAGCAGGGTAGCCGGGTAGTGGAGCGGCATCAGGTCATGGATGGTTACGACGGTGGGCACCGAGGATACGAGCGGCAGGCCAGGTACGGAAGGGTCGTGGCTGAGGCAGGGCGCGTGAAACAGGTCCACGCCGAGCCGGCGCAGGAGCAACGGCAGGGCGACCTGGTGCGAGAAGAGGGCGGCGGCGCGCCCTAGCCGGGCGAAGCGGGGCAGATAGCGTACCCGGAAGCGGGGCGGCAGTGGCGGCAGGTCAAGCGGGGCGCGGTAGGCCAGGAGATAGAGGATCTCATTGCCGGGCAGGGCGGCCAGGGCCTCTATCAGGTGGCGGGTGTAGCGGCCGACGCCGCGAAAGCGGTGGCCGGTTTGCAGCGGGGTCATATCCAGGGCGATCCGCGTGGCGTGCATGCTGCCCCCGGTATCCGGCTCCGAAAGCCGGC
>JAICKM010000546.1 GCA_025927935.1 Chloroflexia bacterium
ACAGAAAGACGCAGGAGCAGGTGGCGCGGATGGTCGAGCGGGCCTTTGACGGAGCCACCCTTGCCGCCGGGGAAGATGCGGTGCGCGAGTTAAAGGAAGGCTGGTTTAACGCAGCCTATGACGCTCGCCTGACCGATGGGCGGGAGGTGATCCTGAAGATCGCGCCGCGCCCCGATGCGGAAGTGCTGGCTTATGAGCAGAATATCATGGCGACCGAGGTGGCCACGATGCGCTTGGTACGCGCGAATCCGGCTATCCCCGTGCCCGAGATCTATTATTTTGACACGGCCCGCGACATATGCGACTCCGATTATTTCTTCATGGAGAAGCTGACCGGGGAGAACTACGAGCATGTGAAAGAATCGCTTCCCCTGGCGACGCAGACCGAGATCGACCGGCAGATCGGCGTGATCGTCCGGGAGATCAACGGGTTTACGGGCACGTATTTCGGCTATGACGGCAACCCCGCCCTGCGCGGCGCTACCTGGCGAGACGCTTTCCTCAAGATCGTGGATTCGGTGCTGGAAGACGGCCGCCGGAAAGATGCGGATTTTGGCTATCCCATCGACGAAATCCGTGCCGCCGTCCTGCAACACGCGCCCGCACTGGAGGAGGTCACCACGCCGCAGTTGGTCCACTGGGATGCCTGGGACCTGAATTTCTTCGTCAAGGACGGCCATGTCACCGGCATCATTGATTTTGAACGGGCGTTGTGGGCCGACCCCTTGCTGGAGGCCCAATTCCGGGCGCTCGCTTTTGGCGGCGTCTCCGACAGCATGCGGAGCTACGGCAAGACCACCTTCACCCACGAAGAGGACGCAAGATGCCACCTGTACACCCTGCATCTCGCCCTGGTGATGAAGGCGGAGTGCTACTACAGAAACTATGATACCGACGAAGTCAGCACCATAGCAACGCAGTTGATCGGGCCAACTCTGACCTGGCTGCGGGCGAACTGATCGCCAATGCCTGGCCCCTCACGGGTGGAACGCCTGGGCACGGCGCCAATCGGGAAGCTCCTCCTGGAAATGTCGTCCCAGACCACGTTTTCGCTGCTGGTCTATGCCGTCTACAGCGTCACGGATACCTACTTCCTGTCGGTGGGCATCAACTCGCTGGCCGCCGCCGGGGCGTCGATCATCGCGCCCGTCTTGACGGCCCTCGGCGGGGTGGCCACCACGGTGGGGGCCGGGGGCGCGTCGGTGGTTTCGCGGGCGCTCGGCGAGGCGAACCCGGTGAAGGCGTCTCGGACGGTCGCCAACACCTTCCTGATCTTCTGGGTCGTGGCGCTTGCCATCACGGTGGGCGGCGCGCTGTTCATCCGGCCGATCGTCTACCTGCTCGGTGCAACAGACAGCGTGGCGCCCTATGCCGTTGAGTATGGCCGGATTATCTTCCTCGGCGCGCTCACCAGCACCGGTTACTCAGCGATCGTCCGGGCGGACGGCAATGTCGGCTACTCGACGGCGATGTGGATAATCCCCGTGAGCGCCAATACCGTATTATGCTGGCTGTTCATCATCGTCTTGCACATGGGCGTTGCCGGGGCGGCCCTGGCGACCGTCCTGGGGCAGGCGATCTCCGCCGGCATGAGCATCTATTTCTTCTTCTTCCGCAAGAACCGGTCCTACCAGATTCAGGCGGCGTATTTCCAGCCCGACTGGGCGATCATGGGCGAGGTGCTGCTCATCGGGTTTCCCTCGTTCGTCAAGGGCATCAGCGCGGGCATGGCCGGCATCGTCACCAACAACCTGCTGCGGCTGATCGGCGGCGACAGCGCGCTGGGCGTTTTTGCCATCGTCAACCGGCTCTATTCGGCGCTGAACACGCCGCAACTGGGCGTCATGCAGGGGATGCAGCCGATCTTGGGGTATAACTTCGGCCGGAAGCGATTTGGCCGGGTGCGGAAAACCATCACCTATGCGCTCGGCACGGCGGCCGTGTACGGGCTGCTGGTCGGCGGCCTGTGCCTGCTGATTCCGGCAACCCTGATCGGGCTGCTGTCCAAGGAACCCGCGATTATCGCCGAAGGCCAGGTGGCCTTACGCTTAATGGCGTTGGCCTGTCCGCTGGGCGGGATTTCGGTGATAGTCGCCGCGTATTTTCAAGCGGTCGGCAGGGCCAAGGAAGCATTATTGATCACTCTGGGGGGCATCATCCTGGTCAAGCTGCCGGTGCTGTTGCTGGCAGCCGGCCTGTTCGCCTTGCGAGGGATCTGGGCCGCGGAGGCCGCCTCGGAACTCATTCTCTGCACGGTTTCCTTGCTGCTGTTGCGGAGTTACCAGGCGAAGATGGCCGCAACGGAGCGTCTGGCGTACAGTCCGTAGCCGGGAATGGTGACCGACCATAGGACCCTTCTGCCCGCCGCGGGCAGGGGGGAGTCGCTGCCGTGCGGGAACGTGACGCCCCTCCCCGCGGCGGCTTTCCATTACCCATAAGTCCAGGCGCGGGTGGGGCCATACCGAGCAACGCGGCCGATTTACGCTTAGCGCCACGCCTACAATCCGGACGCGCCAAGGCACCCTGACCCGTCCCTCCCTGCCTGACCCGCAGATATGCGCTATCTTCAGGCAGAAAGATATGGGTAATGGAAAGCCGCGCCGGGGAGGGGCGGGGGGAGAGGTTGGGCCGTGCACCGGGATGCGCCTCGATGACGCTCCCCGCCGTCTCGATCCGTCTTGACCCTCGCGGGCGATTCGGCCTATACTGAAGAGGGAAGGAGGCCGTGATGCCCGACAGCCTGGATGATCGCCCCTTTGCTTCCATCGAACCCCTCGACCCCGACCCGCCTGCCTCTAAAGAGGCATCGGCCCATCGCTCGCGCCGGGGCGAGATCGCGCTGGGGGTCCTGCTGGTCTGCACCGTGGCCGGCGCCGCGCTGTGGCAGTGGTGGGGGCAGCAAGCCCAGCAGAACCATTACCAGGCGGGCCGCCGCGCCGCCGCCGCGCAGACCTGGGAGCAGGCCGGCGCCGAGTACCAGGCCGCGGGGGCCTTCCGCGACGCGCCGGCCCAGGCCACCGCCGCCGCGCGCACCATCGCCGAGCGCGACCAGCTTTATGGCCTGGCGACGACCGCCGCCGGGCGCGGAGCCTGGCCGCGCGTGCTCGAACTTTTGCCCCGCCTGCGCGCCATCGCCCCGACCTACCGCGACGTGGCGCAACTGGACCGCGCAGCCCAGCAGCAGGCGCTGCCCGCCGCCCTCAGCGGCACCGTGGCGCTGCGCACCGACGCGCAGCCGCCGGGCCTCTACAGCTACGGCGCCGCCGGCTGGCAATGGCTGCCGCAGAGCGACCCACGCAGCCGCGTGCAGGCCACCTGCCCGGACGGCGCGGTGATCTACGACGGCCCGGTGGGCGCCCCGGCCTCCGCGCAGTCCACGGCCCGCCCCGACGACCTCGCCGGGCGCCGCCTCTGGTGGGCCGATCCGGCCGGCCCCGCCGCGGCCCAGCGTGTCCTGGCCCTCGATCCGGCGCCGTTCCAGCGTTTTCGCTGCAACGCGGGGGGCGGCGTCTGGGGCCTGCGCATCGTGCGCGGCATCCTCAGTCCCACCGGCAGCAGTGAACCGATCTACGCCTACGAGACCGCCTTCGACCCCGGCGACGAGCGCGTGCTGACGGCGACCCTGCCCGACCCCGGCTGGTCCATCCTCGATGTGGCGCCCGACAACCGCCTGCTGGTGCTCAGCCAGACCATCAGCCTCAGCGGGGACGCACGCAAGAGCCTCTACCTGGCCGCGCCTGGCGGCGGCGATCTGCGCCTGGTCGATTCGCGCGTGGGCAGCCTGGACAGCGTCGATTTCAGCCCCGACGGCCGCTACCTGCTGGTGACGGTGAACCGGGTGCTGGCGAGCAGCGGAGCCGTGAACCAGAGCGCCGTGCTGATCGACACCACCGGCGCGACCCCGCCACGCGCCGTGGCCGAGGTGGAGACGCCCATTTTCGACGGCGAAAGCCTGGCCCTGTTCGGGTTGCGCGCGCGCTTCGTGGGGCCGGGGCCGCGCGCCGGGCAGGTGCTCCTGACCTGGCCCGCCGGTGAGCAGCAGATGTTCCGGCTGGTGGACCCGGCCCAGCCGCGCGCCGCGCTGCTCGAAGCGCGCGCCGCCGCCCGCTATGCCGGGCTGCGCCTGCTGACCGCCGATGTGCCCGGCGGCGGCCTGGTCCTGGGCACGACCACCGACTGGGACGCGCAAAACCGGCTCGATCTGGCGCTGGTCTACCTGGACGGCCAGGGGCGCGTGCATGAGACGCGGGTGGCGCAGGCCGCGGCGGGCGCGTTTCAGGGCGCCTGGGTGCGCGCCGGGCGGCTGGTCTATGCGCGCAGCCCCGGCGCCCGCGACGCCACGGCGTTGAACCTGGAAGTCCAGAGCCTGCCCTTCGCCGGGTTCGATCAGCCCGTGGCCCACCCGACGCTGCTCTACAGCGGCACCGTCTCGACCTGGCTCGGCTACACCACGCTGCCCTGGTGGCCGGGTCCCGCCCTGCTGGGCTATACCGCGCCCGACGGGCGGCTCCACGTTCGCACCTATGACGGCGACGTGGATGTGCCCCTCGGCACGTACCTCGGCGGCTTCCCACTGGTCGATGGCGGGACGGGGCCGCCATGGTAGCGCCGTCCGGGCCGCCGGGCGATCCGCCGCCCTTCGCGCCCATCGAAGACCTCGACCCGGAGCCGGGGCACGCCGCCGGGCGGGCGCGGCGCTGGGAGATCATGCTGGGCGTGGTGCTGGTGCTGGGCGTGATCATGTTCGCCGTCTGGCAGGCGTGGGATCAGCAGGCCAGGGTGACGCACTACCAGGCGGGCAGCCGCGCCGTGAACGCGCTCGACTGGGCGGGCGCCGCCGCGGAGTATGGCGCGGCGGGCGCCTACCGCGATGCGCCGCAACAGGCTGCGCGGGCGGTGAGCTTCCTGGCCGAACGCGACCGCCTGTA
>JAICKM010000562.1 GCA_025927935.1 Chloroflexia bacterium
CGGCGAGGCCCACGTACCACTTGATGCGCGTGCGCACGGCGTCCTTGGTCTCCAGGTTGCCGACGGGGACGGCGCTGATGCCGCCGTTTTGCAGGCCGCAGACGCCCACCTGGTAGCCGAACTTCACCGCGTAGATGCTGCTGCACACGCCGGTGCTGGTGCCCTGCGTCTCGGTGTCGGGGATGTTCTCGTCCACCTCGACGGGGATGCCGTCGTAGTAAAGGGCGCGGCGGCCAAAGCTGTCCACGCCGGTTTCCAGCAGGGTGCCCGCCGAGCGGCGCAGGGCGGAGAGCTTGCGGCGGGTGCGCTTGCTCATGAACAGGGCGTCGGGCTTGCCCGGCTTGATCGCGTCCACGAGCTGGTCCATGGTCGCCAGGTCGAGCGAGGCGCCGTTGGCCCCGTTGCTGAAGGCGCGGTGGGTGGCGTCGAGGCCGGTGTAGGCCGTCTGCACGGTGCCCGCCTGAGTGGCGAGGCCGTCGAAGCTGTTGGCGTCCACGCCGCTGTCGCCGTAGAAGAACGCCTGGTTGAAGCTGTAGGCCACCGCCTTGGCCTTGGCCTGCACCACCAGCGCGGTGATGTCCTGGCGGCTGCTGTAGGTCTGCTGCAAAAAGGCGTCCACGTCGGCATCGCCGCCGAGAATCTTGAGCGTGGCCTGGGCCTGCTGGTAGGTCGGCTCGCTGGTGGTCCAGGCGCCGTTGACGCCGTGGAACGTGGCGCCGGGCAGGGTCAACTCCTGGTTATAGGTGACGCCGCTGCCGTTGACGGTGAGGAAGGGCAGGTAGCGCAGCACCGCGCTCTCGGTGATCAACGTCTCGATCACGCCGCGCACCAGCAAATCCTGGGTCAACTTCGCGGCATCAGTCAGTAGAAACGCCATGAGGTCTCCTTTCGTCAAGACGAGTATTCACCGCAGAGGAACAGCGGACGCAGAGATTATTTATATCCGTTTTATTCTCTGCGCGCTCTGCGTCTCTGCGGTGCGCAATAAATGGTCACTCCCCACTCAGCCCGCGGACGCCCGCGCGGATGAGCTCGAACGGGTCGGCGGGCGCGGGAGCCGCGCCGGGGCCGGCGTGGGCCGGGGGGATGCCGGCGGCCTGCTCGCGCAGCAGCGCCGTGCGCAGCGCCGCATACTCCGCCTGAGCGGCGGTCAAACTCGCCTGCACGGCGGCCAGCGTGGCCCCGCCGATGAGCGCGGGCACTACCCCCGGCAGCCCGCGATAGACGCCCGCCAACTGCGCCGCCGCCGCAGCCCCCGCGGCCGGCGCGGGCAGCGCGCCGGCCGGCGGGGTGGGCGGGTCCGGAGCCGGCGCGGGAGCCGGGGCGGGCGGGTCCGCCGCAGTGCCCGTCGCGGCCTCCGGCGCCGCCGCCGCCGCGCCCGGCGCATCCGCTTCACTCTCGTCCATCACATCTCCTTCCTATATAATGCCACCCTCACTCGTCGCACGCGCCGTCTCTCGTCTCGACTCAGCACTCAGCACTCAGCACTCAGCACTCGTCAGATGTCCAGCGCGCGGCTGCGCAGGCTGCGGAGCCGGCGGAAGGCCAGGGCGCGAGCGATCTCGACTTCGAGCGCGGCCAGGATCGGCGGGACGGCGATGTGGGCCAGGCTGCTGCCGCTCGCCAGCGTGGGCGGCGTAGCCCCCTGCGTGCGCACCTGCCACTCGGCCAGCAGTTGGTACGCCGCGCGCTTCGCCAGCAACAGGAGCAGCGGCACGTCCGAGTCCGGCCCGTTCCAGGCGATGGTGATCGGCGTGTCCAGCGGGATGTTGTAGGTCTGGAGATATTCCACGCGCAGGGTGTAGCTGCCCACTTCGTCGCCGCTGGCCGGGTTATGCAGGACCAGCGTGTGGCCGCGCCAGCGGTAGCCCTGGCGGTAGCGCGCGCTGCCGCTGGCCGCGGGGTCGGTGCTCTGGCCGGGGTCGGGCGGCAGGGGTGTGCCCACCGGCAACTCCGCCCGCTGCACGCCGATCACGTCGCAGTTGATCGTGCCCACCGGCACCGGCACGTCCTCCGGCAGCGCGGGGTCGGTCGGCACGATGTTGACCACCTGCTGGCCCGGTCCCAACGAGTAGCGCGCGGCCACCGGGCAGGGAAACTGGTAGCTGTGCGCCGTCACGGCCTCGTCAATCGCCCCATCGAGCGCGGTGTCGGACCAGAGCAGCGGCGCGGTCGTGTCCAGCAGCGCCGCGCGCAACATCGCGCGCAGCGCAGTGCGGGTGGTGCTCATTAGCTGCCTCCTATCGCGGCGGGCGTATCCCGCGCCGGGGCCGGCGGGCCGCCGAGCCGGAACCCGGCCCCGTGCAGCCGGGCCGCCTGGTCGAGCACCTGGCCCAGCAGCGCGTCCGGGTCGGGGTCGTTGAGCAGGTCCATCGCCCGCGTCGGCGGGTGGATGCCCGCGTGGACCAGCGCCGTCTCCTGGGCCACCAGCGCGGCGCGATCCTGCGGCAGCACCGGCGGCCACGTCACCTGCACCACGGCGGGCGGCAGATCCGCGCCGTGCAACCGCGCCACGCGCAAGATCAGGTGCGCGCGCCGCTCCAGCGCCGTGCTCCAGATGGCCCGCTTGCGCGCCAGCTTATGCAACAGCGGCTGCAACTCGATTTCCAGCGCGACGCCCGACCGGGCCGCCGACGCCCCACCGCTGTCGCCGAAGCTGGTGCGCGGCATCTCGCTGATGTCATGCATCGCCCGGTAGATCGTGTCGATGTAGCGCAGATGCGCCTCCGCGCCGCCCGCCTTGAGCAAGTCGAGCACGTCCGCGCTGGCCCCTTCCGGCAGCGTCCAGAGCTGGTTCGGCCCCAGCTTCAGGCTGTCGGTGCTGTCGGCATCGGCCCCGATGACCACGGCCACCGGGTTGCCGGCCACTTCGAGGATGCGCGAAAAGATCGACAGCCGCGCGTTCAACTCGCGCTGCAAGCGCAGCAGGTCCACCAGGTCGCTCTCGCCCCAGAACTCGCCCGGCACGCGCAGATTGGGGAAGATCACATAGGGGATCTGCCCGTAAGGGTTGGGGCCGCCGTCCACGATGGCGTCGCCCACTTCGAGCCGCCAGAAGCGCGGCGTCCAGGTCTCGCGGGCGCGCAGCGGGTGGTAGGGATCGGCGGGCGCCCCGGCGGCGAGCCGGGCACGCTGGGCCGCCGTCAGTTCGGCGCGGCTGGTCCAATACTGCTGGCGCACCCAGAGCAGCGTCGTCAGATCGTCGGCCCGCCAGCGGGCGTCGAGGCCGGTGGGGTCCACAGCGGTCACGCGGGGCAGCCCGGCGGCCGCGTCCCAGCGCACGGTCCAGGCCCCGTCGCCCAGCGTGCCCGTGCTGATGGCGGTGTCCAGGTCGAGCGCGGCCAGGTGGTTGAAGGCGGCCACCGCCTCCAGGTACGCTTCCACGGCCCGCGCTTCGCCGCCCGCCCGCCGGCCCCGCCGCATCCCCCGCGCCCCGGCGCTTGCCCCGCCCGGCCCCGTCTCCAGCGCCGTCGCGTCATAGCCCACCGGCTTGCCCAGCAGGTACGACGCCGCCTTGTTCACGAACACCCGCGCGTAGTTGAACGTCAGCCGGCGCTCGCCCGGCGCGGGCAGATCGGGCCACTGGTCGCCGCGATAGAACGCGGCATACTCGGCATAGCGCGCCCGCCGCCCCTGGCTATGCACGCTGCCCGCGGGCGGCTCCCCGTCCCACACCGTCTCGCTGTCGGGCGGTCCGTCCAGTGGGGTCTGTTGCATGTGCCCTCCTTTCGTAGCTATTAGCCGTCAGCCGTCCGCCGTCAGGAGACGAGGGACGGGTGGTCGGTGGTTGGTGGGCAGAGGTGGCGCCCGGCCCGCTGCGCATCTCCCCTAACCCCTCCCCGCCACGGGGGAGGAATCGCGCTCCCGGCCAACCTCTCCCCTAACCCCTCCCCGCCACGGGGAGGGGAATCGCGTTTATGGTATAATGAAGGCAGTGATAAGCTCTATTTGCGTGGCGTGATGGTCCAAACCACGAAGGGTCATGGGCCCCACAGGAGTAGATCATGCGTAACTACCAGTTACCTGCCAGCCGTCGAGCACGAGTCGCATGGATCCTGGGCATGTTCGTATTTAGCCTCATCGTAGTCTTACTTACTGTCTCGTTCGCCCAATCACCAGCCGTAGTAACCGGTGCTGCCTTACTGCTGTTGGTCCTCCTGGGGTTAGTGCTGCGCGTTGTCGCCCGACCATGGGGATAATTGCGCCTCAGTAGGCTCATCAGGTGGTAAACATGCCCAGGCTCGCCAAATACGAACTCGTGGTCATTGGCATCTGGCTTGTAGCCGGCCTGCTCTGGCTGGCCCAACTCCTGGCGACCCACAGCGACCTGCGCCTGTTCGCGGTCTTTGCTATCCTGGTGCCCGCAATGCTGATAGGGCGCCGCATCTTCGTGGGCCGGCTGTAACCGCTGCCGACAAGCATTATGTCAATCATCACGCCCTCCCCTACCGCCCAAGCGATTCCCCTCCCCGCGGCGGGGAGGGGCTAGGGGAGATGCGCAGCAGGTCGGGCGCGTATCAGTCTGCCATCAGCGCGTTATGTAAACTGACCACTGACCACCGACCACCGACCACTCGTCACCAGTCCGCCCGCGTGCGTCCGACCGCCGCGCGGGGCCGCCAGTCGCGGTCGTCCAGGGCGGCGATGAGGGCGGCGCTCACCAGCAGATCGTCATGGCCGCGGCGGGCGGGCACGGCCCAGCGCAGGATCTTGCCCGGCCCCGCGTCCACCGTGAACGTGCAGGCCGCCACCTGCGCCCAGTAGAGGCCGGTCTCCGGCGTGCCGTCGGGCGCGTAGTCCTTCAGGCGCCCGCTC